>JAKEHD010000426.1 GCA_022615215.1 Blastocatellia bacterium | reverse complement strand
CTACCTGCGCTCCAAACTTGAGCAGAGCGAAGAGCAAGGTAAGAATCTCTATTACTCCAAATTCCTTTGCGCGCTTTTCTTCGAGGGCTTTGCAAAGAAGAAGCCCGAACGCTCCGCAGCGAACAACTGGCTGCTCGGCGAAGTGCCTTATCTGAATGGCGGCCTCTTTCTGCGCCACCAGATTGAAGAGTTGCATGGCAAGAAAATTGAAATCAATGATACTGCTTTCGAGAAGCTGTTCGATTTCTTCGACGGCTATCACTGGCTTCTTGATGAGCGCCCGCTGCGCAATGATAAAGAGATCAACCCTGATGTTCTCGGCTATATCTTTGAGAAGTACATCAACCAGAAACAGATGGGGGCGTACTACACCAAAGAAGACATTACCGAGTACATCAGCAAGAACACGATCATCCCCTTCCTTTTCGATCAAGCGCGGCAGAAGTGCAAGATTGCTTTCGAAGGCGAGCAATCCGTCTGGCGATTGCTTCAGGCAGACCCGGATCGCTACATCTACGAAGCCGTAAGGAAAGGTGCCGGGTTGAGCTTGCCTGATGAAGTTGCGGCCGGCTTGAAGGATGTATCCAGGCGTAGCGAGTGGAACAAACCAGCAGCGGAAGAATACGCGCTGCCTACGGAAATCTGGCGCGAAGTCGTGGCCCGGCGCACGCGCTACGAAGAGATTTGCGACAAACTGGTGAGCGGTGAGGTTCAAGACATCAATGAGTTGATAACTTACAATCTGGACATACGCCAGTTCGCGCAGGACGTGATTCAGAACTCCGAAGGCCCGGAACTGCTGCGCGCCTTCTGGAAGGCGATTGAGAATGTCACTGTACTTGACCCGACTTGCGGATCAGGGGCGTTTCTATTCGCCGCGCTGAACATCCTTGAGCCGTTATATGAAGCCTGTCTCGACCGGATGCAAATCTTTGTTGATGAACTGGAACGGTCAGGCGAGAAACACCATCCTGAGAAATTCAGCGACTTTCGGAAAGTGCTTGATCGCGTGGCCCAGCATCCCAATCATCGTTATTTCATCCTCAAGTCTATAATCGTCAACAACCTGTTCGGTGTGGACATAATGGAAGAGGCGACAGAGATTTGTAAACTGCGCCTTTTCCTGAAGCTGGTCGCACAGGTTGAGCGCGACGAGCAGATTGAGCCATTACCCGATATTGATTTCAGCATCCGCGCGGGCAATACGCTTGTGGGCTATGCCAATTACGACGATGTAAAACGCGCCGTAACCAGCAAGCTTGATTTTGAGAATGCAATGGGGCGTATCGAAGAAAAAGCACAAGATATTGACCGCTTGTTCAAACTATTTCGGCAGCAGCAGATTGAGCTTGGGGGCGAAATAACGCCTATGGATAAGCAGGAACTTCGTAGGCGGCTAGAGGAATTGGAAGCCGAATTGAACGATCATCTTGCAGGCGAGTATGGAATTTCAAGAAACAAGTTTGAATACGAAGAATGGCGCACTTCGCATAAACCCTTCCATTGGTTTATTGAGTTTTATGGAATCATTAATAGAGGCGGATTCGATGTGATTATTGGAAACCCTCCTTATCTTGAACAGCGAGAAGTTGATTACACTCCTAAAAACTTCAAGTGTGCTGATACTGGTGCCATTCATGCCGTGTGTATCGAGCGTAGTTTGCAATTGTTAGATCAGGATGGCTGTATGAGCATGATTGTTCCATTGGCATTAGTCTCAACTCAGCGAATGCAAGTGGTACAGGAAGTTTTGGAAAGGAATCGCAATGCTTGGTATGCGAACTACTCATGGCGACCTGGAAAGTTGTTCGATACGGTCAATCGGGCTTTGACCATTTTTGTCGTGACACCAGTGAAGGACGGGCACACATTTTCAACAAACTATCAGAAATGGACTTCTGATAATCGAAACCTTCTTATGCAAGAACTTTTCTACGCGAAAGTTCCTCGCCAAAGGTCAGCTTTTTGGGTGCCTAAATTGGGTGACAGTATAGAACAGTTCATATTGGAAAAATGTTTGAGTGTGAAAACAGTTTTACGTAGCTTCATGGGACGCACAAAATATCGAGTATATTATCGTACTACGGGTGGTCTGTATTGGAAGGTATTTACTGATTTCCCTCCTGCGTTCAGAGTCAATGGGAAGGCCGGGCATTCTACACGGGAAACATGGTTTACTCTTGCCAATGAAAAGATGGTTCGACCAGTAGTTGCTATTTTGAGTAGCGACATATTTTGGTGGTGGTACACAATCACAACGAATTGCCGAGATATGAACCCCTACGATATTCTGAACTTCCCAGTGCCCGAATCTGCGCTATCAGACTCCAAGCTGACTGCATTAGGGGAGGAATATTTGGAGGACTTAGACCGGAATAGCACGATGCTAGTACGGAATCAAAAACAGACAGGGCGCACTGAAACACAATCCTTCAAAATCCAAAAATCAAAACCGATCATAAACAAGATAGATAAAGCATTGGCTAAACACTATGGCTTTACCGATGAAGAGGTGGATTTCATTGTCAACTACGACATCAAGTATCGAGTGGGCCGGGGCGATCAAGAAGAGGAATAATCTCTGACAGATTTACTTTAATGTTTTGTCTCATGCAACCGAGCATCATTCAAAAAGACGATGCGTATTATCCTGGCTCTTTGCGCTTGCTGCTCAATGATCGCGCCCCGGCAGCCTTAACTGCATTGGGACAGGTTGACTTATTGAAAGCCTGGAAGCTGGCTTTCTTCTGCTCTGTGAAATGTCCGGGTAGCCTGATTCTGCGCACATACGATCTGGCGCAGGAGTTGGCGAAAACAGACCTGACCATGATGGGTGGCTTTCATTCGCCTGTCGAGCAGGAGTGCCTGACGGTTTTGATGCGCTCGTCCAGTCCTTTGATCGTTTGCCCGGCCAGAGACATTGCAACTATGCGCATTCCGGCGCAATACAAAAAGCCACTCGCTGATGGCCGCCTATTGCTAGTGTCGCCCTTTACGAAAACCGAGCGCCGCGCCACTGCGCAGATGGCGCTTTATCGCAATCAATTTGTCGCAGCACTGGCCGAGCAAATATTTGTGACTTACGCCGAACCTGCGGGCAAAACGGAACTCTTCTGCCGACAAATTCTCGAATGGCAGAAGCCGCTCTATACGTTCGACTGTGAAGCTAACCGAAACCTGATCGCTATGGGAGCAAAGCCTGCCAGCGAAAGCTACAGGTTCGATGAGCGTAAGTAAAAATCGCAACGCGCCAACCCAAGCGGCTGGCGCTCGCTCGTTATTTGAAAAACGATGATTGCCCATGCTCGATTGCAATCGGCAGGTTCTTAACCGGAGACGGACATGGAAATTGAGGAAAAGAGATCGCAGTAACGAAGAGGATAGAGTAATACCCTTCGTCTTCCTTTTGTAGAATCATTGGCCCGGCTCTAAACCATCGGCTACGGCGTTGACAACACGCGCGAGGGACAAAGAAAATGATTACTTGAGATTTTGGCATCAGGATCATTGTTTTGACCATGACTAAGCGAATTTTTTTATCTCTTGTTTTCTATCTGGCATCATCTGTCGCTCTACGGGCTGCGGGGACAGACACCATAGTCGTCATGCCGTTTGAGAACCTGTCGGGCCGCTCCGAATACCACTGGGTCGGCGAGAGCTTCGCGGCAAACCTGTCGGACCTGCTCGATAAGCCCGGTCTTGTGGCCATAAGGCCCGACGAGCGCAACGTGGCTTATAAACAGGAGGGCCTTCCGCCCACAGCGATACTTACGCGCGCCACGATGATAAAGATCGCCGAGCGCGCGGGCGCTAATCTGGTCGTGATGGGCACATATCGCGTCGAGGGCGAAGGCCGCGAAAGCACGATAAGCGTCACTTCGCGCGTCGTCGATATCAACGAAGGCCGACTCATAGGCCGCGAAGTCAGCCGGGGCGGGCCGCTCATAGACCTTCAACGGCTCCAGGGCGAACTCGCTTACGAGATACTCTACCAGCGCAACCCGGCGCTCCCCTTCTCGCGCGATCAGATCATCACACAATCGACACAGGCGCCCATTGGCGCGTTCGAGAACTTTATAAAAGGCACGCTGACCAGAGACCGCGAGGCCCGCAAGGAGTTCCTCGACCGGGCCATCAAAGAGTATTTCGAGAAGACCAACAATCAGTCCGAGAAGACCAACCGCCATTACATGCCTGCGATCTTCGAACTCGGCCGCGTCCATTACGAGGCGGGCGATTACAAAGAGGCTGTGGAGAACCTCGCGCTCATCGATAGCGCGGACCCTCGCTATGATGAAGCGCAATTCTACATAGGAGCGGCTCAGGATATTCTCGGCCAGACCGACAAGGCGCTCGAAACCAATCAAAAGCTCGCGCCTCGCCTCCCGCTTTACGAGGTCTATAACAACATAGGCGTGCTGCTCGTAAAGAAGAAGGACTACGCAGGAGCGGTCAACCACCTGAAGCCCGCCGCCGACGTAGCGCCGCGCGACACCGATATGCTCTTCAATCTCGGATATGCTTACTTTCTGGCGAAGGATTACCCGGCGGCGGCCGACACCCTACAGAAAGAGCTTGAGCGTCGTCCGTCCGACGGAGAAGCGTTTTATGTGTTGAGCAAATCGCTTGCTGCGGCTGGCAATAAAGCGGAGGCCGAAAAAGCCGCAGATCAGGCAAAGCGTCTTCTGCCCGCATTCGCGCAATGGGAGACGAAGGGAATGCCCGTCATCGCGCGGGTGAAGACTTCGTTCAGCAAAGCCAATTACTATCGCTACAAACGCGATCAGGACGAACGACTGAATCCACAGCCCACGCCCGGAGGCCAGCCCCCGACCGAACAATTGTTGGAAGCGGCGCGCAACGCCTTCTTCGCGGGCCGCGATGAAGAGGCGCTCGCCACGCTTGGAAATCTCCTACAGGCTGCGCCTCAAAACTACGAAGCGCACCTGCTGATGGGCCGGGTCTACGAACGGCGCGGCGACTTCGACAGGGCGACGAACGCGCTCAAGGCTGCGGCCTTCTGGAACCCGAAACTCGTGGCGGCGCATGTGCTGCTGGGCCGCATACAGGTTTTGAAAAACGATTGCCAGGCGGCGCGGGCTTCACTCGATAAAGCCCTCGGCGTCGACGCAAATGACCAGGACGCGCAGGCCCTCAAGCGGATGATCGAACAGCGGTGCGCCGAATCCGGGTCGAATCAATCAGAAGATCCGTAATGATGAGTGATAGGGTTCAGGTGTTGGCGGAAAGACTTGCTGCCCGTGACCTCTTTGCAGTAGTCTGAACTCGTCAATCATAGATTGGCTATCGTCAAGGAGAAGCAAAAATGGTCAACGTCGAGTTGCCTTCTCAATCATCCATCGAGCACTTACTGGAAGAGATCAAGCAATTATCGCCTGCCGAGTTGCGCGAATTTGCACGGCAGTTTGCCGAGTGGCAAGAGCAAAGCTGCACGCAAGAAGAAGCCTCGCTGTTAGCGCGCATCGAAGAGAATTCCCGCCTTCCCGACGCCGAACAGCAGCGATATGAGCTATTGCGCCGCAAGTGCGAGCGTAGGACACTGATCGAAAACGAACTGGTCGAGTATCAATCACTTCTACAACGACTGGAAGCGCGCAACGTCAAGCGCGTTGAATCGCTTATCGCGCTGGCCGAGTTGCGCCGAATGAGCCTGCGCGACTTGAGGCATTGCACCTGAACCGCCCTGAACTTCTCAACCTCAGACGGCTTCTCCGCTCGGCGGGTGAACACCCCCCTGTTTAGTTCGCACTAGCGCATGAAGCTCGGTGGGCGTGTAGAGACCGGGCTTGAGGCCGTCTGCGATCATTCGATTTATCACTTCCACGAGGGTCGAGTTATAGGGCGTCGGGATACCGTGTTTTTTGCCAAGCTCGATTATCTCGCCGTTGAGAAAATCTATCTCGCTAGTCTTGCGGCCTAAATAGAGGTCTTGCCACATGGAAGCGTAAGTGCGCCGCTCGGGCGGAAGCGCGTCTTCGGTTGAGGGCGAGCGCGGCGGGCGGCGGAGCTTTTCGGTCATCTCGCGTATTCTTATCTGCGAGGGCGCGCCCGGCGGAGGCTCGGCCTCTATGCCTGCGGCGTCGAGCACTCGCAGACCTTCTTCCCGAACGGCGACCATAAGCTCTCGCATACGGGTGTCGCTCATTCCGCGTTCAAGCCAGTAACCGGTTATCGCATGTGTGGCGTTGTTGAGGTTCGTAATGAGCTTGCCCCATTTCATCGGCATGACGTGCGCCGAAGCGAGGGTCTCAAATCCCGCGCGGGCCAGATCCTCAGAGCAATGCCGGGCGAGAGAGTCCACGCCCGCCGGGTAACAGCCGATAGCCGTCTCGCGTCCGAAGGCGAGCAGTATCTCTTCAGGCTTCACCTGCACGGCGCTCCACATGAGCAACCCCGCGTAGACGCGCTCGAACCGTTTTCTCACGATCTCTTCATTGCGAATGCCGTTTTGAAGACAGACGACGGGCGTCTCTTTATCGTAGACGGCAGAGAGTTCTTCGACGGCTCGCTCGGTCGACTGTGACTTGACCATTATTATGACGAGATCGCCTCTTTCGGGAACGATCTGCTCGGCGGAGGTCACAGCGGTCGCCTGCACGCGGATCTCTTCGCCCGCTTCTTTTATGATAAGGCCGCGATTGAGCGCTCCGGCCTGAGCGGGACGGGCCACGCACGTCACGCGCAAACCCGCGCGGGCGAGAAAGCCTCCAACCACGCCGCCCATCGCGCCCGCGCCGAATATGATGTATCTGGTCGGCTTTTCTGTATACATAAATTCAGATAATATCGCATTGATGAACGAGGAAAACAAATCCATTGACGAACCTGTGATCGAAGAGAAAGCAATCGAGCAACGAATCAAACTCTATTACGACCTCTACGCGCCCGATAGCCCGTCGCCCGTCGCCCGTCCGCTCGTGATAGCTTTGCACGGATACGAAGGCAACAAGGAATCCATGATGGCCCTTGCTCGGAAGATCAACTCGCGCGATTTTCTCATAGCCTCTTTGCAGGGACCGAATTCTTTCTTCGCGCGGGATGCGGACGGCGGCTATCGTCCCAAAATAGGATTCGGATGGATGATGCAGTACAAGGCCGAAGAGACTATAAGGCTTCATCACGAAACGTTGCTCTCGGTGATAGAAGAGATTGACGCTGAGTACCCGATCAACCGCCGGGCGATATTTCTCATGGCCTTTTCGCAATCGGTCGCGCTGAACTATCGCTTCACCTTCACGCACCCCGGAGTGGTTCGCGGAGTCGTGGCCGTTTGCGGAGGCATACCGGGAGATTGGGACCAGGACAAATATCACACAAGCGACACGGACGTGCTGATAATCGCGGGCGAGGCGGACGAATTCTATCCGCCGGAGCGAACGCGAACTTTCAAAGACGCCCTCTTGCGCCGCGCGCGCTCGGTCGACTATCACTGCTTCCCCGAAGGCCACGTCTTTCCGCGCCAGTCGCTCCCGCTCATAAACGAATGGCTCACCGCGCGCATGGAAGCGATGGACGCCCCCGCCTCGGAGGAGTGATGCCCGACAGCCTCTCGACCTTTAACAGATTGGCGCTCGCCTTGCCCGACATTCCGAGATGGGTCGAGACGCGCTCCGTTCTGCTTTCGGGCCGATGTGAGGTTTTGGGACTTCGAGAGACCGAGCCGTTCAGCTTCGCGGTTCGCAGTAGTGAAGTGAGACTGGTTTCGGTAGTGGGCTTTCCAGAGCCGGAAGCCATAAGGGAAGCGGCCCGGCGTAATGAAAATCAAGGCGCGGTCCTTGCGACCCCTGAGAACAGAGACCACGTCGCCGCCTCGCTTGCGGATTGGACCGCCAGCCCTGCAACTATTCACGCGCTCGGCGACGCGCCCGATCTCCCTGCGGTGCCCGAAGGAAGAGTTCGATTGCTCGCGCCCTTCGAGATAACTGCTTTGACCGGACTGCCCGCTGACTTGAAAGAAGAACTTCTATCGGTCTCCGAGCGATCAGCGATAGCTGCAACCACAGACCTCGGCAGCCCCGTCTCTTTTTGCTATTCGGCATCAGAGACCGAAAGCCTTTGGGACATATCAATCGATACTCTCGAAGGACATAGAAGGCGCGGCCATGCGGCAATGTGCGCGGCTTTCCTGATCGAGCACATGCGCAAGCGAGGCAAGGAGCCTGTGTGGGGCGCAGAGGAATCGAATCCCCCCTCTATGAAGCTTGCGGCCAAACTCGGGTTCGTGGCCGTAGATCATCTGATCGTGTTTCAGCAATCGAGCAGCGGCTAATGATGCTTCATTGTGCCGACTAGTCGGCTACGATATGTTGGATTGCTGATCAGTTTGGTGCGCAATATATAGAAGCCCGATCCGTGATCTGACAGAATGCCGTCAACGTCGTGACCACTACTCTTTCAATCGAAAGACCACGAACGGGCGCGAAGGGTCAGGCCCTATCTGCCCGTCACGCCGATAATTCTTTTTGATGAAGAGGGTGATCTCTTCATAAGGCAATGTCTCTATCGCTCCATACACGTCGAGTATCAATCGGGGGCGCGTGCGTTCCAGGTCTTCTATCAAAAGCCGACGAGACGCGCGCCAGAGTTCATCGGCCGCAGGGTCTGTGACTGACGAGTCGGGGTACTGACCTGTCAGGTAATAAGGGACAAGGAAGCGCGACGCGGGTCGTGTGCGGGTTTGCCAGTAAACGTCGAGCGCATAGTCCCATATATAAAGCGGCTCGCCCTCGCTGATTTGATCGCGAAGGCTAAGGGCTATCTCTTCGGCCTCGCGCTCGCGAATCGTCATTCCCCATTGCTGACTTTGAAGAGTGCTTGCGCCTGTCAGGGTTTCGTAAGCGAGCACTGCCGTGCGGCTATGAAACCGGACAAAGCCGAACAGAAATAAAAAGACGAGAATTACCGCTGCGACCCGCGCCCTCGGCCTTTGCATCGCATCGTTCAATCGCCAGCCGAGCCGCTCTATGCCGCGAGAGCCGAGAAGCGAGAGCGCCGGTAATACCTGAATGAAGTAGTGGCCGAAGAACCGCCCGCCCGCAAACACCGCCGCAAGAGAGACCGCTCCCCACAGCGCCACCGCCAGATCGAAATCGACCGTGTTTGCGGGATGGTTTTTATCATCGTGGTTTTCGATTTCATCGCGCGAGGTTCGTGAATCTTTTCTATCTCTGAGAGCTTGAATCATCGCCCACACGGCGAGCGACCAGAGGGACGCATTGAATAAAATGTAGCCCAGTGTGCGTGTGAACATAAACTCTATCCAAAGATTTCGGGGGAGCGACGCGGCGTAGAATTTGCCGAGCACTATCGCGTAGCGCCAGAACCCGGCAATCGCGTCCGTTGCCGCGAGCCACGCGATAAATAGGGCCGCGACCGCGATCAGTCCCGCCGCTACAAACGAGAGCCGAGCAAGGGCGCGCCGCGACGCAGTCAGAATCCCGGCTCCGGTAACAGGCTTGGAATCACGGCTCGCGCGATACGCGGCAATCGCTTCGTAGAGGACGAAGAAAGCGAGGTTCGTCACGCCTACCTGTTTGAACAGAATGGCGATGCCTGCCATCAACCCTGCGACGAAGAGAGCGACTTTGGCCCTTGCGGAGAGGCGGCGGCCTTGTGGCGCGTTGTCGGCCTTCATGAAGAAATAGAACGAGGCGGTGAGGGGCAGCGCCATAAGCAATTCCGTGTTGGCCGCCATCATATCGTGCGTGAGGTAGTTCGTGCTGAAGTAGATGAAGAGGAGCGCGGCTGTGAGTCCCGTTCGTTTGCTGTAAAAGCGGGCCGCCGTCAGGTAAATTACTACCGAGGTGATGAAGTTCCACAGGGCGGCGGCCAGATGCACGGCCGTCATGCTGCGGCCGAAGAGGGCGAACGCCGATGCATAAAAGAGGGTCGCGCCGGGTGGCTTGTCGGTCACTATGTCTGTGTAGAGTCGCGCGCCTTCGAGAAAGCGAACCGCTGTGAGCGCGCGCACCGCTTCGTCTCCACTCACAAAATCGTAGCGAAGATAGAAGACCCTGAGCAGAAGGTTCAACAAGAAAAGCGCCGCGAATGCCAAAAAGAGTTGTCTACGTGAGAGCTTCGCGGCTTGAGGAAAAAAGATCGCAGTATACCCTTCGTCTTCCTTTTTGCTTTCCCCTGCCGCCCGTTTCGCCGTCTTCGCTCCTGTGGTCAAAGTGAGTCTCCGATACAGATTTCTTTCTCAATTTTTGCCGTGAATAGTAACATCGCAGTGGAGAATGATTGAAGGGCAAGGTTGAGGTAAAACAAGAGAAGGTTGGCCTACCTGTTTTACGTCCCTTGCAACTAGGCGTCTTTGCTTTAATTGCCCAACTTGCAAAAGTTCAGCTATGCAAAACGGAACACACCGGGCTTTACAAGACATTTGCGTTGTTTTTCGAGAGAGTTTATGAATTCCTGTGACCCCGTGATCCGTGATCTATACCCCTGTAGATCTATAGCCAAACCTCACGCAAGTTGTTGACGCTTACAGGTTAATGTGATATAAACGCGCGCTATGTAGTTCTCGTTGTGGAAAGGTTAGATCGTGGATGGTGGTTTCAGCATTTGGATCCCGAATAAAGAACCTAACAAGAGTGTGTTCTCGGATTTGCTTTTATATCTCGAATATGCGGCCTCAAACAAAGGCAGCTTCAGAGATGATTTGAGCAGATTTTCTTGAAATTGACCAACGGATTTCACGGTTGACAAAATCCGGTATTGAACCAGGCAGCCGGTTTATTTTCGGAGAATATAATACTATGCCCCCAGTATTTGATCGCGACGATCAAAATCCGCACCCTTATGATGACGCCCTCGCTATTTGGTTGAACTCCGTAGAGTCGGATATCCGCTCTATGGCCCGCAACCTTATGCACGACCATCGCGTAAGCCGAGAGCGGGAAAAGGCATTTGACAGTTTTTTCAAACACCCTGCGAAGGCGGACGCTTTGCAACACGCGATTGATGACTATTTCAAGGCGCGAGTCCGCACGAGCAATCTTCCTGATTTTGTCCTTGAGTCTCTTAACAGAAACAATTTATTGACAGGCACAGGTTCGCTCAAGCCTATTATTCATAAAGATGTCGAGTTGGTTCGAACTTTTGACCTCAACCGTCTGATACCGGTTTATCAGTGGGCAATGGACAGGAGGAACAAGAAGAAAAAGTGGAGAAAATGCCTTGCAAAGTTTCCGATTAAACCGACCAACGATGAAATTGACAAATGGCTCGATGACGAAATCGGCGGAGGCTCAGAAGAACATATTGAGGAAATGGTCGCGACTGTACTTGACATTGTAAACACTTATAGTCTAAAACAACCATTCCATCCAACGTGGGCGACAACGTGGGCTGCTTTCGAGCCGCACAAAAAGCATGGGCCGGATCGATGGTTACAAGTGTTAGGTGTGGCGGTCCCACCGCCTAAGTGGGTGATACTTTTAAAGTATACTGTTGCCGAAGCAGGAAGGCTCGTCCGGCCAACTATGCTGGATGCTGGATGGTACGCATATCATTTTCCGTCTCCTCGAGAGACACCGCTGTCTGAGGGCGGACACCCCATGGATATTCGCATTCAGCCAAGAGCTAACCGCCTGCTGCCTGAGTACATTCATAGACAGATTCAGCATCCCATCAGGCACTGGATTGACGCTGGTGGCGCAAGCGGCGCAATTGGACAGACGAAAGTGCCTGATCGAGAATCTCTGACAGATCAGAGGAAATCGCATCACGAACTGCTTGCCAGCGTCTATGGGACAACGGTTTACTCTTGGATGAACAGCCCTGATTAGCTAAAATAGATAGGATAAATAGTCCCCATGAAAGGGGTTATGGCTATGTATGAAATCATGGAAGACAAAATAACTCTACGGATGAGAAAAATGCTCGGCGAGTGGCTTGCGCGCGAGGACTGGCAGCCCCGTCAATTGATAGATTGGCTGCAAGGTTATGATCTGCCTCCAGTAGGTCACGGCGAAGAGCCTTACCTCTGGCTATTGCGCGGGCTGCCGCCAGCGGATGAACGGTACGAGGCAGAAATCAAACTGGCGAGTCGCGTTGCGAGGATTCTCGAAGACAAACCGGACGAGAAACGACCCGGCACAAGACCTGATGAAGTGCTCTATAACCTTTTCATGCTCTGTGCCGGATTGAATTGCGCCGACCAGCTTGCCCGTCCTCTGTATGGAGTTTTTAAGCGAGGAGTATTGAAGGGCGAATGGCTGGGGGTGGACTTGCGCTATGCGTTGCAAACGGCGCTGATACTGAATCAGGTTGACGACCGGCTGTACCCTGTATGGAAAACAATGCTCGAAACCGGACGGCACGATTTTCTGCCGGGCGATGAGAACGATGGATTGGAGGGGGTGCGGTTTATGCCGCCCTCCTCGGAGAAGCGTGGGGAACCGGCGATTGAGGCTATTGGGATGGCATTGAAGGCGATGGCGATACATCTGGACCAGGATGAGGAGCACAGGACTGAGTTCCGTTCTCTCATCAACAAGATCGTTGAAACATATCCGGGCAGGCCGACCTGGGATATTGATCTGTTGTATCAAGCTGGTAAGAATCAATGGCTAGATTGGGCAATGCAAAGCATCCCTGGTATGCAAGGCATTCCTACTGAATGCACAGTGGCTATCTGTAAAATCCTCCGGCGCAATCCTAACATTAGCCCACGTGCTGTCGGAGGGATACTTGTGCATGAACTAACTCGGATTGAAAAAGAGCTTCAAAACGATGACCCTAAAAAAGAGGAACTCAGAAAAGCACATTGTAAAAGTCTTAAGAATCTCGCTGTTGGCGCATCGTGTCACGGATCAGTTCGATGAGGGGCTCTGGATCGGACTCCTTAGCTAGGTAGTTAACATTTGACCGTGTAGTCTGCATGTGTTGGTTCAAGTCCGCGCGTTCTAGTACGGTGTAAAGAATCACTGGTATGTTGCTTGTTCTTTCGTTTTGGGCCAGAAGTTTTTCACATCTGAGGCCAGCAGTGTAGAATCCTTCCTTTATTACATCATCATCAGGTGGTAGTTGCACCTTAGGGCTTGGGTCAGTCCATCTTAGCATTACATCCAAGACCACAATATCAGGCGGATTTTCTGCAATGCCATCAAGGCGAGAGCGAAACTCAAGCTCTGTGTTGATATGCTCAATCTTAGCGCTTGGGAATGCGCGTTCTAGATTTTCGTGAATCCATTCAGCCTGAAGGTGATCGTCATCAATAATTAGAATCTTCATAGTATCCTCATAACATCCTTGAGCTTGGGAATACAAGTTTAACTTCAGTTAAGCCCTCATCTGTGGTAGGGACAATAACGAGTTCACCGCCATGAGCCTTCATAATATTATCCACTATCCACAAGCCTATGCCTGATCCTTCCCCTGTGGTAACTTCTGCCAAGCCACCACGCCAGCCTCGCTCGACACACTTCCGAACCTCGCCAGGGCGAATGGGAAGGCCTCTATTAATGACTGATATATGAAATCGCTCTTTACCTGTTAATCCCCAATAGATTATTACTTTCGAGCCGGAATAGCTATACTTTCCTGCGTTATCCAAAATAGTGTTGATTGCTTGTTCGAGCAGATCCCTATCTGCTTCAAATTTAACCGCCCATAATGTATCAGAGTTCTTTCGATCTACTTGAAAGGTTATATTACGTAGAGGGCCAACCATCAAGTAGTTATCCGCGGCAGCTTCGATAAGCATCTTGTAAAGGTACTTATCGTCCAGCCGTTTCGGGTTGAGCGGGATCGGTTCTTCATGAGCAATCTTTGCAAAAAGCCCTGTGCTCATAGCCACGCGCTTGGCCTTCCCACATAAACCGCGAATCGCTTGCAAATTTGATCGCAGCTTATCATCAAAGGAATGCTCGCTTAAAACTGTATGTATCCTCGCGTGGACTTGAATAATAGGGCTCTTGACCTGATGGCCGAGATCCTGAAAAGCCTTGGTCTGTCGTTCCTGAAGCTCTTTTAGCGCAGCCACATTCGTACTGAGATCAGTTTCTGCTTTGCGGAGTTTGCGAATAGTAGTAGCCAAATAGTGATATAGACCCAGTTGTTGTCCAAGCAACTCTGCAATCGCTTCAGCATGTTTAGGAAATTCTTGTCCCCCAGTTCCGCGAATATCAAGAACGCCGTATTTTTCCTTTTCAACACTAATCGGAGCGACAATTATGCACTTGGCTTTAGGGAATGTCTCAGAATAATAATCATCGCGGCGAACATCGTGGACCAAATGGAGCCGTCCTGTTTGAAAGACGTATGCTCCGGCGGACTTAGGCCTGCCAAGCACAGTGAATCGGCGAGCTTTACGTTGTTGAATTTCGCCCTCGCTTCCTTCTTGCCAGGCTCTGCCATACGTTGTGGCGAAATAAAGTTCGTTTGTTTTGTCATCAAACAAACGAACATCCATTATTTCCGCACCGTTGATTACCTGACTTGTCGCTTGCAAAGCTTCGTCGAATATGCGAAGTTCTTGCGGCTCCTCTCTGGTCAGTTCGTTATGAACGAACCGGTTCAAAAGGGTAATGCTGCCAACCAGATTTCGCCAGGACTCATTCTCTTGCTGCGCCTCGCGTCGGGTTAACCAATTGTTCCAGTACTGTCCGATCTGGGCAGCGATCAGTTTCAAAAGACCGAGTTCGCGTTCAGCGAAATAATAAGGTCCTTTCCTTGCAGTGCAACATCGAATCACGCCTAACACTTTTTCACCCATCAAAATCGGAGCCGCCATAAAACTCAAAGGCGGTAAATCCCCACCAGACTTTAACCTGAGAAAGCTGCGAACTTTAGACTTAAATTCGAGAGAATCTTTCCAGGTTATGTCCGGGTATTCTCTGCGAATAATCTTTTTGTCTTTTTCAAAATGAGCCAGATCAAAAATCCTTACAGGTTTTTTGTGGTTGAGCACCCAACCTGTAAGTCCATGTTCTGCTCCCTCTCGGTAAATTTTCTTTCTGAAAGAACCTTGCCAAGTCGTAGCTATTAGCTTGAACCGACCAGGTGCCTCAATGCTGTCTTCTAAAAAAATCGATGTCTCAACAGATTGGAATGTATGGCTTATAGAATCACAAATATCCTGAAAAACTTTTCTTACCTCTTTACTTAGTAGGGGCGCAGTTGGTGCTCGAAGTTCTGCTTTGTGTAGAATCTCGTTGATGCGTTGGATCAAGCCAAAACTTACTTTATGCCGAATAGCCTGATAGAGGGCTGGAATCAAAGACGCCATCTCTTCGACTTCGGCAATTTCCTTCTCATCAAAAGGTTTAGGGGCGTTTCTATAAACATTCACTGCGCCATTTGCTTTATCACGAAAGCGAACCGGAACGGAACAGAAGGTTTTGACAGGAGGAGATTGCAAAACCGGGTGGTTCATGAAAACCCGCTGGTTTTGCCTTATATCCTGCACATTAACAGGTTTCTGATTTATTACGGCCTCACCGACGATAGAATCAAGCGGGAGGTTATGCAAAGCAAGATTCCACTTATCTCGAAACCAACCGGCTAGAATGAAAAAATGTCCGGTTGGAGGATCGCTTTTCAGGTCTGAGCCGGGCGCAAGCTCCCAGAGTATGCAACCGTCGGCATCTACAGCTTCGGCTATGCATTTGAGCATTTCGGAAAGCCCCGCAAGGCTATCCTGTTTGAGCGCCGTCGAAACCAGGGCCATGACATGGGCGCTTGGCTCACTCTCCTTAATTACTCCATAACTCATGGCACGATTATCACGCTACTACTGTCAATGTGCAAATGGAAAATTACGTGGTATAGCTTCTTGCTACGTGCCCCGAAACCACCTGCAAAGGTTCGATGACCGGGTGGTTGCCCGTTCAAAGACAGCCATGCCCCGGACACATAGCATTCAGCCCCCTGCTTGACGCTTCAGCCGCGCGTTTGCTCTAATCGGTAAGGGAAGAAAGTTATGGATAAGAACGAATTGATTTACGATTGGAATAGAGTAAACCGTGAGCCGGTGGCTGTGCGGCGAGTTGAATTCGATGACGAAACGCTCAGGGACGGGTTGCAATCACCCTCGGTCACAGACCCTCCCATCGAGAAGAAGATCGAACTGCTTCACCTGATGGACTCGCTCGGCATAGAGAGCGCCGACATAGGATTGCCCGGCGCAGGCCCTCGCGCCGTTGCCGATTGTTTGCGGCTCGCTCAAGAGGTCGCCGATTGCAAGCTCGACATCAAACCTAATTGCGCGGCTCGAACCGTGCGCGCTGATATAGAACCCATAATAGACATATCCGAAAAAGTGGGAATGCCCATCGAAGTAGGCACCTTCATCGGCTCAAGCCCCATTCGCCAGTACGCCGAGGGGTGGTCGCTTGAGATGATGCTGACGGCGACCGAAGACGCGGTGAAGTTCGCCGCATCGCACAACCTGCCCGTTATGTACGTGACCGAAGACACGACGCGCGCTCACCCGGACACCATCCGGGCGCTCTACACTACGGCTATCGAAGCGGGCGCTCGGCGTATATGCGTGTGCGACACCGTAGGCCACGCCACTCCCGAAGGCACCCGCGCTCTGATAGGCTACATAAAATCGATAGTCGCAGACACCGGCGAAGACGTGAAGATAGACTGGCACGGCCATCAGGACCGAGGGCTTGGCGTGATAAATTCGATAGCGGCCTTCGAAGCCGGGGCCGACCGATTGCACGGCACTGCGCTCGGCGTGGGCGAGCGAGTGGGCAATGCGCCTATGGATCAATTGCTCGTCAATCTTCAACTGATGGGCTATATCAATCGCGATCTCTCGAACCTGATGCGCTATTGCGAGACGGCAAGCGAGGCGACGGGTGTGCCCATACCTATAACCTATCCGGTCGTGGGCCGCGACGCTTTTCGCACGGCTACGGGGGTGCATGCGGCGGCCGTAATAAAGGCTTTTCGCAAGGGAGACGAATGGCTTGCGGATATGGTCTATTCGGGCGTGCCCGCCAAGATATTCGGCCGCGAGCAATTGATCGAGATAGGCCCGATGAGCGGCAAGTCGAACGTGATATTCTGGCTCGAACGCCATCATATAGAACCGACCGAAGAGCGTGTCGAGCGCATATTCAATCACGCGAAGCAATGCAACTCGGTCCTTACGGACGAAGAGGTGACGCAGTTGGCGATGCGTGATGCCTGATTTGTCCGTTGTCAGTGGTCCGTCGTCCGTTGCCCTTCTATCCTAGACCCTGGAAGAAGTGCAACTGACAAAGGACAAAGGACACCCCAATCGTTATTCTTTCAGGAGCCAGCTATTAAATGCAAAATTACGCGCCCCCCACAGCCGAGCATTCAACCGTTCAAGACCTGCTCTATGCGCCGGAGATTCGAAGAGCTTTTCTCTTCATAGACGAAGCCCAGGAAGAAACCACCGAAGAATTGATCCGAATATGCGAGATACCTGCGCCTCCTTTCAAAGAAGATGCTCGCGCCCAGTATGTCAGGCGGCGATTTGAAGAGCTTGGGCTTGAGAGCGCGCGGATAGACTCGGAAGGCAACGTCATCGCCGAACGCGCAGGGCGCTCCTCTCATCCTCGCGTGATCTTGTCGGCTCACCTGGACACGGTCTTTCCCGAAGGCACGGATGTGAAAGTGAGGCGCGAAGGCCGACGCCTCTGCGCGCCCGGAATTGCGGATAATACCTGCGGCGTGGTGAGCCTGACGGCCGTCGCGCGCGCCCTGGACGCGGCCGATGTGAGGACCGAAGGCCGCCTGTATTTCGTCGCCACAGTAGGCGAAGAAGGCGAAGGGAACCTGCGCGGCGTCCGCCACCTGTTTACCGAAGGCGAATTCCGAACGGGCGCGGACGGCTTTATTTCTCTCGACGGGCCGGGGGTCGAGCGAATCACGCATCGGGCGCTGGGGTCGCGCCGCTACCGTGTGAGCGTAAGCGGTCCAGGCGGCCACTCCTGGGGAGATTTCGGAATAGTGAATCCCGTGCATGCGCTCGGCCGCGCGATAGCGAGGTTTGCGGCCTATCCGGCACCGCTCGCCCCGCGCACGGCTTACAACGTAGGCATAATCGAAGGCGGAAGCTCGGTGAACTCGATTCCCGAACGCGCGAGCATGACCGTTGACATGCGCTCGGTCTCAAGCGAAGAGATAGACAAGCTCGAATCCTACCTGCGGCGCGTAGTCGAGCTTGCAGTGCGCGAAGAGAATTTGCAGCGCGCCACAAGCGGCACGAGTCTCAGTTATGAGATGGAGCAGGTAGGCGACCGGCCTTCGGGCGAGACGCCCATCGAGTTCCCGATAGTGCAGGCGGCCATCGCGTGCTCGCGCGCTTTAGGGATAGAGCCGCGACTCGATTGCTCTTCGACGGATTCGAACATACCCATTTCTATGGGCCTTCCTGCGATCACGATAGGCGCGGGCGGAATGTCGGGCAACTGCCACTGCCTGACCGAATGGTACGACCCGGCGGGGCGCGAACTCGGACTCAAACGCGTGCTCCTGCTTCTGGTCGCACTCGCAGGTGTGGCAGGCTGAAGCTTTTTTGCGCCCGGTTAAATCCAAAAGTTGATGACTCCCGCCCGGAAAATCCGTAGAATAGCCATGCCTTAAGGTGAGTGTATGATTTGCTTGATCGAAGCCTTGAATTTTCGCTGCCTGCGGTACGTCCATCGGCCGCTGGGGCCCTTTCATGTACTCGTCGGGCCGAACGCCAGCGGTAAGACCGCTTTTCTCGACGTTGTGTCGTTTCTCGGACAGTTGGTGTCGGAAGGCCTGGACGCCGCTATCAGCACACGAACTCAAAACTTTCAGGATCTTGTATGGGGAAGAGCGGGGGAAAGATTCGAGTTGGCAATCGAGGCGGCCATTCCTGACAACATTCGTGAAAAGCTAACTGACAAAGGTTTTGAAAGGATTCGATATGAAGTGGCTCTGGGAATAGACTCTGAAACGAGCGAAATATCGATTCTCGTAGAGAAAGCGTTATTGAAAAAAAGCGAGCCGAATCACCTTGCTCAGAGAGCGTCTTTTCCTTCAGAGATAGAATCGCCTTTAACTATCCTGAATCAAAAGTCGTTGGGAAGGCGCACCGTGATAAAAAAAATTCCAGGAAGACAGGACCAATTTCATTCAGAAGTTGATCACGAGCCAAAGAAAGGATGGATTTTTTTTAAACTTGGTCCCAGGAAGTCAGCCCTCGGCAATCTGCCCGAAGATGAATCTAAATTTCCCGTAGCGACCTGGTTCAAAGGTCTACTGACGGAGGGTGTACAGCTGTTCGTGTTGAACAGTATGCTGATACGCAAAGCAAGTCGGCCAGGGCAGGGGCGAGGATTCAAGCCCGACGGTTCCAATCTGCCATGGGTGATAGATAGATTGAGGAAGACCAGTCCAGAGCTTTTTCGCGATTGGATAGCGCATTTGCAAACCGCTCTCCCTGATATAGAGGATATTCGCGTGAATGAAAGGCCGGATGACAAGCACCGCTATTTAATCATACGTTATCGCGGAGGTCTGGAGGTGCCTTCTTGGACGGCTTCCGATGGCACCTTGCGCTTATTGGCGCTTACTCTACCTGCATACTTGCCCGACTTCAAAGGAGTTTATCTAATAGAAGAGCCTGAAAACGGTATTCATCCGCGAGCGGTTGAAAGCATGTTTCAATCGCTCTCTTCCGTCTATGACGCGCAGATCCTCATGGCTACACACTCCCCGGTGATTTTGAGTATTGCCGATCCTGACACAGTGCTTTGCTTTGCAAAAACTCCCACAGGAGCCACTGACATAGTTATGGGAAGCGAGCACCCTTCTCTTAGAGAATGGCGCGGTGAAACGAACCTGGGCGTTTTGTTTGCTGCGGGTGTGTTGGGGTGAGGTGAGCATAGATGCAAAAAGACCTCGTAGTCCTCGCTGCTGATAAAAATATCGAATTCACCGTCAAAGGCGTGCTTTCGCGTTACCAGGCTCTGAAGATAAAGCGATTGGTAAGCGACATCTATTCCCATCCGGAGCACGACCCCGGTTGTCTGTTGAAAGGTAAAGACTTCCTGCGCAGCTTCGTCAGCATATACGAGCATGCCTTGATAATATTCGACAGGGAAGGGTGCGGGCGTGAGGGGGCAACACGCGAAGACTTGGAAGAAGAGATAGAAGACAGCCTTTCCATGTCAGGATGGGAGGGTCGCGCTTCCGCAATCGCGCTCGATCCGGAGCTTGAGGTTTGGGTTTGGAGCGATTCTCCGCATGTGGATTCTGTTCTGGGATGGGAAGGCAAGCATCCCGATTTGAGGACATGGCTCGTACAGCAAGGGTTCTTGAAAGAGCAACAGATCAAGCCGGAGCGTCCGAAGGAAGCTATGGAAGACGCTTTGAGATCGGTGCGAAAAGCGCGTTCATCATCCATTTACTTTGAACTCGCGCGACGTGTAAGTTTTGACCGCTGTGAAGACCCGGCGTTTTTTAAACTCAAAACGACACTGCAAGGCTGGTTCCCACAAGATGCATAGAGCGCGAACTCGGACTCAATCGCGTGCTCCTGCTTCTTGTCGCGCTCGCGGGTGTGGCAGACAATTTATGACTCTTCGATCTGAGTCGCATCCCTTTGCAGAAAGACTCCTTTGTCTCCTGGAGAGGCAGGCATCATCAGAAGAATCGGCGAGCGAAGCATCGCATCAATTCTGCCTGGGAAGAGGCAGGGGCGGTTTGTTGGGTTGCGAAGGCGGCGCAGGGATGGCTTCTGTGGGAGGCTTGCTCGCGGCGTTGATGTATTCTTCGATCTCTTTGCGCACCTCTGCATAAGGTTTATCGAGGGGCTGATTCTCTTTGTCGCGCCAGCCTTTGACTACATTCCCGACTATCGGAAACTGGCCGTATTGATAGTTCAATGTGTGAAAGAGGCTGTCCTCGGGTTCCAAAAAGACCAGCATCTCCTGGCCCGCAGTGTAATTGTCTTCAGCGCACTGCACGTTCGACCGGGCAAGCACATGGATTTCTTTGAGCGTGAAATCGCCCTCGATAACATCGACGGGATTCAGAGTGGCTATCTGGCTGAAGAGTCCCCTGTAATTCGCCTTATCTGCACGATGAACCTTCACGCGGGCTATCAAAATCGAGTTGCGTACCATATCAGCTACAGGCATGATGCGGAGACAGGGGCGCGATTGCGCAAACCCCGGCAAGGCCAGCAGGGAGAGCGCCATTATAATAAGCAGTTTATTCATGTTATGAATGAGTCATTCCTCCGAAACCTGTTAATGCTACCACACGCTTCCGCGCGCGGGAAAGAGACTTTTCCATAGCATTATGAAACTCCTTCGAGGGGCTTTTAGTTCGATTATTGTGATGCACTTGTCCGAGTCGGGTTTGCACTCGCCTTTTGAATCGGTTTTATAACGACCTCAATTCGGCGGCCGGATTTCCTGATTCGTGGGCGAAGACGCACGCCGCGAGCGCAAGCGGTAAAACTTTACAGCAATCGCCAGGATGAAGAGAACCCCGACGGCTATCAATACCTTCAGCCCGTGCTGCGCTATTATCTTGCTTGCGTCCTCGCCGAACTCTATCGCAAGCCATCCTTCGATCAGAAAACGCACGGCGCGCCCTATGAATATCCCCGTTACGAATCGCGAGGTCTTCAGCTTGAAGACGCCCGCCGATAGGACGAACGGCTTGAAGGGAAAAGGCGGCGGCAACACCGCAGGCACCATCACGGCAAACATATCGTAGCGGCCGAGCAATCCTTCTATTGACGCACGGCGCGCGTCGCTCAAATGAGCGAGCGCCCTCCCCCCCGCGCTCCTGGCTACACGGAAAAGGATCGTGCAGCCTATCGTAGACCCAACGGTCGCCGCAAGCGCGTAGACGGGCATCCATGCCGGGTCGCGGGCGCTCAGGATGATCATTATAAGGTCAGGCCCGCTCGGCAGCGGCACGAACGCCGAGTCGAGCAGCGATATGGCAAACAACCCGAACGCTCCGAAAGTCACGAGCCACGCGCCAAATTTGGCCAGGCTGTCCTTGATTCCAAGTATGAATGCAAAGGTCAATATAACCTCTCTGCGATGAAACGGCGAATTCTGTGCAGGGGTGCAGAGGAGCAGGGGAGCGTAGGCGCTCCACGCAGGGGAGCCATAGAGGCAGTGAAGCCAGAACCCTCGCACCCCCGCACCCCCGCACCCCTGCTCCCCTGCTCTTTTATCTCGGTCTGCGGATAATAAAAATCGAGTATCTCCAGGTAAGTGCGGCCTGCGGCAGCTTGCCTCACTGCGCCCGCGAGGCAAAGCCCCACCTGAGAGCCGAAGCCGCGCCCGCGAAATATGTATGAGTGACCGCGAAGTTCTATCTGAAAGGTCGGGCTGAGGACCGTGTTCCATCCGAGCCTGCGCCCTATGTGGCGGCGGAACTCATCTGCGCTCATGCGAAATCGCCTCCCCCGGTCGCTCGCGGTGACCGAGCGCACGAACCCGTCCGCGCCGTCTTTTTCGATCAGTATTTCCGTCGCCTGCGACAATCTGAACCGGGCGGCGCTCGAAAGCGCGTCCATGACTTTTGCGGCTTCCGCAGAACGCTGCCATTTCCAGAAGCGCGTGCCCGCGCACCAGCGGCAGGCGATGCGCCTTTGAGGATAGCCGTCATCGCTTGCGCCTCCCCATACCATCTCCGGCGTCGCGGACAGCCCGCCGCAGGAGGCCGTGAAGTGTACTTCTATCTCTTTCCCTTCGAAGCCGAGCGTCTGGCCTTCGGTCGCCCGGACGGCGCTCGCTATCACGGGCAGACCGGTCTCAACTGAGAGATCGTCTTCGCCCCTGTAGACCTGGCAATGTGTCGTGTCACAGAAGTCGAAGCCCTCGTCTCGATGGCGATTTGTTTCTCTGCGCATGAAAGTCCGCGCGATGACCGCAAGCGCCTTTATGGCTTCCGGCTCGCGCGAGCCGCCTATCTCAGCCGCTACGACCGAAGCGACTGCGGATTCCCGGTCTGTAGCCAGTATTATGCGAAGAGCGCCGCGCGGGCCGCGCTTCTCGGCAGACAGGGTTATCCGTCCGCGTGTGATTCGTTTTATCTTTCCCGGCAAGCTCAATTCAAATGTGCCGGAATCAATGAGAGACACGCGCGCTTCACGGGCGAGGGCGGACTTCCTGGTTCTGCCGTAAGAATCAGTGACGAGAATACTCAGGCGATTCCCGGTAGCCTGCACCCTTATCAAATCGCCGGGCGCGATAAAGTGATCGTTGCTTAGATCGCCCGCATCGAGCCGCGCCCCCGCGCCCGATTTTATTCGGATGTCCAGGGCTTCGGGTTTGAAGAGTCCGAAGAGCCCTACGCGCACCTGTTCTGCGGTCGGCACGGCGGTCAAATATATCAGGGCGGCTATGAAGGCACTCGACATTATCGAATGAATTCTACATCCTGTGGTCGCTCTTCTCAATCGAGCGATCAAGGGCTGGAGAGAAGAGGCCGGGCGAAGCAAAACGCTGTTTCGGCCAGGCCCCTTCTATTGTGAAATGTGCGGGCGGAATTACTCCGGTTTCTCAATCGCCGTGAGGGGAGCGGTTATGAGGTCGCCGCTCGTCATCTCAGCCGCGACGGCGCGCTCGTCCGGCTGTGGACTGAACATCTCCGGGTACTTATCGCGATGCGGGTCTATCAACGCGCCGCCGTCTTCTTTGTTGAATGTGAGCTTGCCCGTATCGCTGTCAAACCCTATCACGACGAGGTCGCCTGTCATCACTTGTCCCGTGGCGACGAGGTTCGATATCGGATATACCAGGAACCGTTCTATGGCCCGCTTCAGATGGCGAGCGCCGTATTTGAAATCTATGCCTTCGTCGAGCAGGAATTTCTTCGCTTCTTCGGTGCAGGTGAAGACGAACTTTTCGCCGGTCCCTCTCATAATGCGGCCCTGGACCATGCCGAGTTCGAGTTCGAGTATTTGCCTCAGGTGATATTCTTTGAGAGAGCGAAAGACCACCACCTTGTCTATGCGGTTCATAAACTCAGGCGAGAACTTTCGCTTGGCGGCTTCCGAAGCCGTGCGATAAATCTTCTGGTCCACATCGTCGCCTATCATGCCTTTCCCCCGCGCCGGGGCGAATCCTATAGAGCCTGTGATCAACTCGCTCATCTCCTTGGCGCCGAGGTTCGAGGTTAAAAATATCATGCAGTGCGAGAAATCGACCCTGCGATTGTCGCCGAGCGTGAGCGTGGCTTTGTCGAGTATGCCGAGCAACAACTGCCATAGCGCATCGCTGGCCTTCTCTATCTCGTCGAAGAGGACGAAGGTCAGCTTGTCATCCTCGGTGTGATACTTGTCCAAATTCTCCTGGGTCATCAGGGGAGAGGTCTCGCGATGGCCGAGATAGCCCGGCGGCGACCCTATCAGCTTCGCAATTTCATGTGAGTGCTGGAATTCCGCGCAATCTATCTTGACGACCGCGTTCACGTCATCGAAAAGGACTTCTGCGGCGGCCTCGACCACGCGCGTTTTGCCGGAACCGGTAGGCCCGAGAAACAGCATGGTTCCTATGGGTCTGCCGGGGTTTTGCATGCCTGCGAGAAATATTTGATAAAGCCCGGATATGCGGCGGACAGCGCGCTCCTGTCCCACTATGAGCGCCCCGAGTTTGGTTTCAAACTCCTGAGCGCGCGGGCTTTTCAGGTCAGGGTTAAGAGGAACTCTGTCGCTCGAATGATCTTTTATGTCTTCCACTTCAACTTACTCCAAACTAAAACAGGAGACGCGGGCCGTGAGTCCATCCTGCGGGGACTTTCTTTCAATGACTCAGGCCGACGGTCCTGTTTGAGAAACAGCGATTCGCAATCGCTTATCGGATGAAACCCACTCTATAAGAGTTGGATTAATCTTCTGATGTAAATTATAGCTTTACCGGGCGCAACTCGCCACGCGCTTTAGCTCCTGCCAAACGGGGCCTCACTCAGAAGCCCCCTTTTATGCCAATGCAAATTTTTTGTCAAGCTAATAATCGACATTTCGATTTCGATGCCCGGCCTGGCGAGGTTGTGACCGTCCCGTCATATTCAATATAATGCGCAGTACGACGCGTCATGGAATCGAACAGTGAAGCTATGAAAAGGGTCTCCACCATCATCGATACGGGGCGAAAGGGCGAGCCGTTACCTTATTATCTGCGAACGTGCGGCGAGAAAACCGTAAGGATGAATCCTTGCGCTCAACCTGCTGTGGGCCCGATTAAAAATTCATCGAGCGCGCCGCCTTCTGCCCGGCGCAAAAGCAGAACTTCGTATCTGTTCATCGCGCTGTTTTCAATCCTGGCGATTGCCGTGCCCGCGCAGCGATCGCCTCAGTCTGACACTTTGCGGCCTGTCAATCGAGCGGCAAATATAAAAACGACTTGCGGCTACGACCCGCGCGGTGCCGAAAAGGCTTTGCTCGATCACAAAGCGAATCTGCTCAGAGCAGGGCGCACGAAGGAGTTTGACGCCCTAGCGACAGAGGCCGCCGGAGGAGGAAGAAAGTCTTCTTTCGTCGGCCCGCGAATCTCCAGCATAGGCGATATAGCCGTCATCGAGGACGACGGCACGATAGTGGTGCCGCCGAGCAAATTCGATTTGAAGAATCGCTCCGTCCTGCTCGCTCCCGATGGAAGCGGCTACAGGGTCACAAACGGCGCAGTCGAGTTCGACTCCGAATTCGGGACGAGGTTGACCGGGTTCACAGATGATTTCGACAGCGCCTTCGCCTCAGATGACGGCTACCTGAATATCGCTCTCGAAGGCGCGCGATTTCCCTTCTCAGGAAGCGATTACGATGAGATATTCGTCGGGACGAACGGCTATGTGACTTTCACAGGAGGCGACAGCGTATTCAATCCTTCGGCTGCCGTGCTGGCTTCGGACCTGCCGCGCATAGCGCCGCTGTGGGCCGACCTCGACATAACGAACAAGGGACGCATCTATTACAAACGGCTCGAAGGCCGTCACCTGATTACATGGAACAAAGTGCCTCATGCGGTCTTCGGCGGCTCGAATACTTTTCAACTCGCGCTCTACGACGACGGCCGAATAGCCTTCGTTTATAAAAAGGTCAAAGCGCGGCCTTCGATTATGGGGATTTCGCCGGGCGGAGCGGGCGACGCCCGCGCTCTCGATTTTTCTTCGCCGCCCGATGAGAAGATAGAAGGATCGATCTACGAATCTTTCTCGAAGCAGAAGCGATTGGATGTGCCTGCGCTGACGCGGGCCTTCTACAGCGAGCACGGCGACCTGTTCGACACGCTCTACCTTTGGACAGATTTTTCATTCGACAACGGTCCCGGCATCGCTCACTCTTTCAACGTGCGAAACGACATCGAAGGCATAGGCCTCGGGAAGTTCGATCGCGGGGCGGATTATGGCAGCCCTTTGCAATTGTCCACGATCATAACGATGGGCAATGCGAAAAACTGGCCTGCGGACCCGGACGCGATTATGGCGGGGATCAACTCCGCCCTGAGCATCGTGTGTCACGAACTGGGGCACCGCTGGCTCGTATACATCCGGTTCAACGAGGGACGCGCTACGAGAGACGACCTTCTAGGCCGAGACCTCAGCCACTGGAGCTTCCTTGCCGAGACGCGGACCGATTCCAATGGGACGTTTTCATCCTTGATGGAGGGCAACGCCTGGCGAGACAATGGCAACGGGACTTTCACCACTATAGAGTCGGCTGTCAACTATTTCAGCCAGTTGGATCAATACCTTATGGGACTGCGCGCGGCCGATGAGGTCGCAGACACCCCGTACCTCACGGTGCCTGAAGACCTCAAGGAATTATTGCGCTCTCGCTCGCCCGTCCCCGGCTTCACCTTGAGCGCCACGCGCAAGTTCGCCTCCGTCGATCAGATAATCAGCCGCGAGGGCGCGCGCGTGCCTGATTCGGGTGTTGCGCCAAAGCGTTTCCGAATAGGCTTCGTTTTGCTGACCGAGCAGGGAACCACTGCGTCGGATTCTGCGGTAAACAAACTCGACCGCTATCGCGATTCGCTGGTTAAATACTTTTCAATCGCCACCGGCCGCCGGGCTTCGCTCGACAGCTCGCTTTAAAGATTTCTTTCTTACGTCGATCCTCAGTGATCGAAAAAAGGTATATGCCCGCAACCGCAGTGACACTGTGGTTACGGGCCTTCTGTGACCGGTCTGATCGGGAAACCAGAGCGCATGTCTTGGAGTAGCCTGTCAGGAACCGGCTCAATTTTTCGGGGTGGACTGGGTAGCGGGTGGGTTTTTACCTATCACTTTGACTTTGATCCGTCGTCTGCCGAACGCTTTCGCCTCTCTATAATTCGGGATATAAATATCGACTTTGCGTCCTTTGATCCGGCCACCGGTGTCCTTGACCGTATAAGTTCCTGTATACCGTCCTGCTCTTATGTGGACTACGGTGCCGAGCGGCAAAACCTTCGGGTCTGCGGCTATGATCCCCGACCGGGCGTATTCGCCCGAAGCGGTGCGGCCTTTGAGACAGTAAGCGGTCGCCTGAAAATCCTGCAACTCGCCCTCGCCTTGTTGGGCTTCGCCTGCAACGCCTTTGCTTTCGTCAACCGCAGAGGGCTTCGCAAGCGACTGTCCGTCAGGGACCGGGGTGGTCTGATGGACTTCTTGTTTGGAAGTGATAGCGCCTGATTTTTCGGGAAGGTTTTTGAGGTCTTCTTGAGAAGACTTTTCTTGAGTGATGTGGAGATTACCGGCGGCTTCAACGGAGATCATCATAAACTGCGATTGGTATCCGAATGCGAAGACCGCCCAGATGAACAAGCCTGAGGAGAGGCCTTTGGTGAATCTCCTGCCTGGAAATCGATTCATTCACGCCTCCTGCTATTGAATTAACAACATACGCCGCCCAGGGGAGCAAGAGCGAGGAGTCTCACCTCGCCTGCTAATTTTTGGTACTTCAGAACTCTGAGCGGCGCGTTTCGCAAAAGACAGTGAGTATATCACAGGAAGTCAAGCATTCAGACAGTTATAAAACGATTTCGCTTTTGGCAGCATCACCTTTCGCCGGGCTATCTTGCTGTGAACAAAGGCCCGTGCAGGTTTGTTGCGATTTTCTTGCGGGACTCGACTTTCCTTTGAATTGTGAGAGATTGGTTTTTTCCCGGCACCGCAGTATACTACAGCTTGCGCGATTGAGTCATAAGGCGGGCTACACATGATTGAGCCTGATACCGTTTTGCAGAACCGTTATAGAATTGTGTGCTTGTTCAGACAGGGTAGTCATGCTGTCTACGAGGCGGATGATCAGCAACTCAGCAACACTGTTGCTTTGAAGGAAACCTTTTACGGCGGACGGTTCAAAGTATTTGAGCAGGAGGTGCGTTTGCTTGCCACGTAAAGCTTTGAAGGATTATAGCCTCACTGACGAGGCTTTTGAGAAGCGCCTCGTCCTCTTCGACCCGGACCTCGACATTGCGGCAATCCGCTATGAAGAGACGCACCGGAGGCTGTGCAAATACTTTGAATGCAACGGTGTCAATGATCCTGACGATCTCGTGGACGAAACCTTCGCCCGCGCCGCCCGGAGAATCGGTGAAGGGATAGATATCCGGAACCTTAATGCTTATCTAGCAAGTATCGCGCGACTCGTGCTCATAGAATACCGGGTATCGCGCGAAAGCAAAACGGAGGGTATCGAAGGTGAAATCGCAGTCCTTGGTACTGAGGCCCTTGTCGACGAAGAGGATGCGGATGATTTACAGGCAAGAGAAAGATATGCTGAGTTGATCGATAAGAAATTCACTACAAGTCTATCGTCGGATGAGCAAAAAGAACTTTCTCGATTGGAAAAATTGATGGATGAAACCGAGGCTCCATTGTACGAGCAGACAATCGAGCGGCTTAAAGAAATCAGAGACAAATTATCTTCTGATCCATCAAGTCAATAAGGAAGGGATGGCTGAATGTCGGTTTTCACTCGACGTGTGCCCGCTCCCGAAGAAACAGATTACACAAAATACCGGCCATTGGTTCGGGAGGACTTTCGGGAATGCTGTGCATACTGTCTATTGCATGAGATACTTGCAGCCGGAGCAGATAACTTCGAATTGGATCACTTTCATCCGAAATCAATTCCTGAGTTTGCGCACAGGGTCAATGACTTCTACAACATATATTATTCGTGCCATGTCTGCAATCACACAAAGGGACGGAAATGGCCCGACGAAAAGCTGATAAGCCAGGGGTATCGCTTCGTTGATTTATGCGCTGAAGACTTTTCCGAACATTTCCGAGAAGAGGATGATGGCTTCTAGACTCCGCTTACAAGGCTAGGGGAATATACTGAAAGCAGACTGCGGCTGAATCGAAGTCATCTCATCGAGATACGCGCGCTCTTACGCCAAATCGCGGCTCTTCGAGGCTTGACTCCCATAAACTGGGATTCACCAAATCGGGAATGGCTTATAGCTGTTGGTCTGATGAGAGAGATTGCCTGATGCCTGTCTCAACCTCGCCCCGACAACTGATGAGACACAAGCTTTGGATTGTGCGTCCATTGCAACGACCCGATGCGCGATTCAAAGCGGCTCGCGGGGAGTGATCTCGACCGGCAATCCTTCGCCCCATCCATACTTTTCACGTTCGAGTTGTTGCGCTCTCTGCCACAGTTCAGCGTCACTTTCAGGGTCGAGCACGCGCGCTGTAGCTTCGAATTCGCGGTCGCCGAGCCGAACCTTCACACGCGGGTTGCGCAGGATATTCTGCACCCATTGCGCTTTGTGAAAATGCTCGGCGAGGATGTAGAGCTTGCCCCCCGTAGCGACGAACCATATTTCGATCTCGCGCTCTCGGCCCGTCACGCGGCCCGTAGTGGTCAGGTAAAGATATTGAAGCTCTCCGCTTTGCATCTATTCGCCTCAAGTGAAAGAGTGTCAGTCCAGTCTGATGATTGAGCCACAGGTTTTGACGTAAGGCAAGTTGATACCGGCGGTGTTTTCACACCTGCCGGTCAAGCCGGAGAGACAAGCACTCTCACTTTTTTGATCGCTTCCTGTAATAGTGGGCGGCCACTTTCATTCGATTGCCGCATGCAGACATGCTGCACCAGTTGCGGGCCTGGTTCTTCGTCGTGTCGCAAAAAAAGATCACGCAGTCCGGGTTCTTGCACTTCTTTATGCGCGACAGGTCGACGTAGCAGAGAAGTTCGCTTGCAGACATTGCTATGGGAACCAGGAGATGAACCGGCTCGACGGTCTCCGCATGGACATGCCTTTCAAATCCTCCCCGAACTCTTTTTATCTGCAAGTATCCCGGACGGCTGCCGAGCAAATTATTGATCGCGTCAATAGCAGATTGCTGAACCGATTTCCCCTTCGCTATTCGCTCGACAAGATTTCTGAGGACCGCTCGAAACCTAAGAGCCTCCTCGAATGCCCGAATGCCTTCGCGTTTGCCGCTCCATTTTTCAAGTGCCTCTCTGGCTTCCGATTTATCGATGACCTGAGCCTGGACGAGCCAGGAGATCAGATCGTCGAAATCTCTTAGCAGATCCAGAGGGCCGCCGTCTCTTATCACCTCGGTGTTCACGAAATCCAGACACAGATGGCCGCCCACGAATATGTATCCCGAAGCTTTCCTCGTTTCGACCATGACCTTCTCTCCGCAACAGGGAATCTCTCTCCCTCGCGCTTAACCGGCAAAATAGTTGTTGACAGGTTAGCGCATTCAATGTATAACTGTCAAAGTAGCTGTTAGATGGTTAGATTTAATTTGAACGCGATTTGATCAAGGAGGTTTGAAAATGGGTACAGAAGTCAGTGCGAGAAGAGAGTTGCAGACGGGCCACGTAGGGTTGAACGTAAGCGACCTCGACCGCTCGAAGCAGTTTTACAGCGAGGTGTTCGGGTTTCAGGTGACGGGCGAATCCGAAGAGGCGGGTCGCCGATTCGCTTTTTTGAGCGAAGGGCAGAAGCTCGTCCTGACCTTGTGGCAACAGAGCGAAGGGCGCTTTGAAAAGGAGCGGCCCGGATTGCATCACCTTTCTTTTCAGGTCGATACAATCGAACAGGTCCGCGAAGCCGAGCGCCGGTTGCGCGCCCTGAACGCGCCTTTCATTCACGATGGAATAGTGCCGCATGCGGAAGGCAGGCAGTCGGGCGGCATATTCTTCGAAGACCCGGATGGCATACGTCTGGAAATTTACAGCCCCGCAGGCGCGGACGGCTATAAGGCTCCGACGCCGGGAGCGCCGTCCTGCGGTTTCTTTTGATTGAAAGCCGCGAAAGGAGCGCATGAGAAAATCGCCTTATCATTCGGGAGAGTTGGAAGTACAGGCGCGCGCGGGCGTGCTGGAGATGGCCGCCCGTATAGGCAATGGAATTCATTCTTCGATACCGCCTGTGGCTGAGGATTTTCTGCGCGGTCAACGCCTGGCCGTCCTGGGCACAGTAGACCGCGATGGAAGGGTGTGGGCGTCGCTTGTGACAGGCAGTCCGGGATTTATTCAAGCGATGGATGAGCGGACTGTCCGGATTGACGCGACGCCCACGTCGGGCGATCCCCTCATGGAGAACCTGGAGGCGGGAGGGGAGGCCGGGATGATCGTTATCGATTTTGCGACCCGGCGGCGGATGAGGTTGAACGGCCACGCGGAAGCGCGACCCGGCGGCGGGATTCTACTGCGCGCGAAACAGGTTTATTCGAACTGCCCCAAGTACATTCAAGCGCGCGTGATCGAAAGTCAGACGATTGAGCCGGAAATACCTCCGACCACCAGGCGCGCGTCGTCTCTCAGCCCCAAGCAACAGTCATCGATCATGCGCGCAGACACTTTCTTCATTGCAGGTTTTCATAACGAGGGAGGGGCCGATGCTTCGCACAGGGGCGGCAACCCCGGATTCGTCCGTGTGCTGAATGACAGGGAACTCCTATGGCCCGACTACTCTGGCAATAATATGTTTCAGACGCTCGGCAACATTTCCGCGCGCACGGAAGCGGGTCTGCTGTTTATCGATTTCGAGCGCGGCTCGACGCTTCAAATCACGGGGAAGGCCGGCGTGATTTGGGATCGGAACCGCGCGGCCGAATTCGCGGGTGCCGAACGCCTGGTGGAATTCCGAGTCGACGAAGTTATCGAAGCGGCGGGGGCGACCCGTCTGCGCTGGCGGTTCGTTGATTACTCTCGATTCAACCCCGATTGAAGCAAAAAGATTTCGCTTTGCCAGTCACGAGGCCGCGGGTTGATTGTATAAAGATTCGCATTCATATTCAGGCTCTCACGGAGGCGCGCTTGACTCAGGCGCGTGCGCGCTCGTAACCTCATCTTGAAGAGGATTGAAGCGATGAGCGAAGAAATCAAACTCGATGTACTGGCAATAGGCGCGCACCCCGATGATGTCGAATTCTCTTGCGCGGGGACTTTGCTCAAGCTCGTCTCGCTCGGCTACAGCGTGGGGATACTCGACATATCGCGCGGGGAACTTGGCACACGCGGGACGGCCGAGATACGCGCGAGCGAGGCCGCAGCCGCAGCCGCAGCCCTCAAGCTCACCGTCCGCGATAACCTCGAACTGCCGGACGGTCACGTATGGCTCACCGAAGAGTCGCGCGTCAGGATGGTGCGCAAGCTTCGAGAGTATCGTCCGCGAGTGATCTTCACGCATTATTGGGAAGACCCGCACCCCGATCACGCGCACACCTGTCAAATAGTGCGCGAGGCGGCACACGTTGCCGGGCTTGCCAAATACGATGCCGAGACCGGCCAGCGGCGCTTTCGCCCCCTCGCAGTGGCGCACTTCCTCTTTCCGCGCACAGTCGTGCCGACCTTCGTGGTGGATATAACCGAGTTCGCCGAGCAGAAACTCGCTGTGGCGAAGTGCTACCGGTCGCAACTCTACGACCCGACGAACAAAGAGCTTGAAACGGCCGTGAGCAATGAAGGCTTCCTCCGACGCATAGAATCGCGCCAGAGGTTTTACGGCTCGCTCATAGCGGTCGAGCACGCCGAGGGCTTCGTCGTGCGCGAAGCCCTGAACGTTCACGACCCTGTAGATCTGCTGTCGCGGCGAATGAGTATGTACTCATAGCGGATTGCGGATTGTGGATTGCAGATTTATCACGCATCGCACATCACGGCTGACGGCTGACGGCTGACGGCTGATAGCTGACCATCGGTCCCTGACCATGAAGATAGGAATTACCTGCTATCCATCTTACGGCGGCAGCGGCATAGTCGGCGCAGAGCTTGGGCTTGAGTTGGCCCGGCGCGGCCACTCGGTCCATTTCATAAGCTATGCCCCTCCCATGCGATTAGGCGACGGCAACGCCTGGCGCGCGGGTGTGCAATTTCACGCAGTCGACATGTTGAGCTATCCGCTCTTCGAATACCCTCCCTACACGGACGCCCTCGCGTCGAAGCTCTTCGAGGTTGCGCAGGAAGAATCGCTCGACCTCCTGCACGTGCATTATGCGATACCGCACGCGGTCAGCGCATATCTTGCGCGAGAGATGCTCCGCGACGTTCGCTATCTGCCCATCATCACAACCCTGCACGGGACCGATATAACGCTCGTGGGCCGCGACCGGTCTTTTCTGCCCATCACACGATTCGCCGTAGAGCGTTCGGACGCCGTGACCGCCATATCGAATTACCTGCGCGATGAAACATGCGAGATGTTCAACACGGATTGCCCTATAGAAGTCATATACAACTTCATAGACGCCGAGTATTACCGCCGCGCGCCGCGCGAAGAGGTCAGGCGTCGCCTCGCCCCGGACGGTGAAAAGATCATCCTTCACATCTCGACCTTTCGCCCGGTCAAAAGAATAACCGATTGCATAGAAATCCTTGCGCGAATACTCGGAAGCGGGGGCGCTCGCGCGCGGCTCGTAATGTGCGGAGACGGGCCTGAGCGTGAAGGCGCTGAAGAACTGGCCGCGCGATTGGGAGTGTCGGCCCATGTGGAGTTCGCGGGCAAGAAGCCGCAGTCCGAGATACGCGATTACCTGTCGGTGGCCGACCTGCTCCTGCTGCCGAGCCTGACCGAATCGTTCGGCCTCGTTGCGCTCGAAGCCATGGCCTGCGAGGTGCCTGTCGTAGCCACGCGCGTGGGCGGCATCCCCGAAGTGGTCGAAGAAGGCGAGACGGGTTATTTATTTGCGGTCGGCGATATAGAAGGGATGGCTGAAGCGGCAGGTTCCATACTTACCGATGATGGTTTGCGCAAACGGATGGGCGAGCGCGGGCGCGAGGTGGCGGTGTCGCGGTTTGCGACCGAAAAGATAATCCCGCAATACGAAGCCCTCTATCGCAAGGTCTTATTCAAGCAATCGGCCCTTCAGAAAGGATGAAGAATGAAGACCAGAGCGAAGTACAGGATTCATCCTTCATCCCTCATCCTTCATCCTTTTCGAAGCGCCGCTATTTCGCAAAGGTTCTCACGTAAGCGGCCAGAGCTTTGATCTCTTCTTCCTTGAGCTCCTCTCCATAAGCGGGCATCAAAGGCGGTTTGCCCTCCCTTATTACTCTGACAAGCGTCGCATCGCTCATCTTTTTCTGAAATGCCGGGTCGCTCCAATCGGGCGCTCCCTTCAGTTTTCCTTTGCCGTCGGTCCCGTGACACATAGCGCAATTGTGCGTTTTGAAGAGCGCGACTGCGTCGATGGCGGCTGCCGGTTTCATGTCGGCGGGCGCTTTGTTGGACCCGTTCTTCTTATCATCGGCGGGCGGGGGGGCGGCGACTGTATCGGTCATCGCGTTTGCGCTGTTCGAATTCATTGCAGGAGATGATGACGTTGCATTGTCGCCCGGCGGGCTCGGGTTGGTGTTTGCAGGTTGCGCCGAGGTGTTCTCGTTCGTGCTCGGATTGGTTGGCTCCGCAGTGCTGCAAGCCAGGAAGAAACAGACTGAAACTGTTATCAATGAAACTATCTTTAATGCCTTCATTATGCGGCCTCCGTTCGATGTATTTATTTATTCAGCAAGTATCAGTGACCATCGGGGGAAACGATCTCACACAGCATGGCGAACAGAAGAAATGCGGAACATAGAACTTCGGATTCCGAATTCATCGTTCATCATTCATCGTTTCTGCCGGCCACTGAAAAGGTATGCCGTTTATGAGCCTACGGCCAGGCCGAGTTTTTTCCCGATTATGGTCTCGATTTCCGCAATGGGGACGCGCTCCTGCTCCATCGTATCGCGGTCGCGAATCGTGACCTCGTTGTCTTCGAGCGATTGATGGTCGACCGTTATGCAGAGCGGCGTCCCCACTTCATCCTGACGGCGGTAGAGCTTGCCTATCCCGGCCGTGTCGTCATAGACCGCGCGCATAGCGCCCGTCCGCTGCAATCGGGATTTGATCTCTTTAGCGAGATTGACTATGCCCTCTTTATTGCGAGCGAGCGGTAGCACGGCGACTTTGATAGGGGCGAGATCGCGATGGAGCTTCAAGACGATGCGCTTCTCGCCGCGCACCTCCTCTTCGTGATATGCGTCCATGAGAAAAGCGAGCACGGAGCGGTCCACGCCCGCAGAAGGCTCTATCACGTAAGGGAACAGATGTTGATTCGTCGCGTGATCGAAGAACGTCTGATCGGCTATCGAATCGGGATTGAGGCGTTTGCCCTCTGCGTCCACGGGCTTCTTCGAATGCGCCTTCAGGTCGAAGTCCGTCCGATTGGCGATGCCTTCAAGCTCGTCCCACTGCTTCTCTTCGTCTTCGCGGTCGGGAAAGAAACGATACTCAAGGTCTACCGTTCGCTTCGAGTAGTGCGCGAGAAGCTCTTGTTCGTGCTTGCGAATATTGTCGGCTCTCATGCCGAGCGAGATATACCAGTTGAGGCGGTCCTCTATCCATCGCTCGTGCCACTCTTCATCAGTCAACTCGCCTTCTGAGAGCGCATCGGGCGGCTTGACGAAGAACTCTATCTCCATCTGTTCGAACTCGCGCGTGCGAAAGATGAAGTTGCCGGGCGTGATCTCGTTGCGGAACGCCTTGCCTATCTGGGCGACGCCGAACGGCAGCTTGCGATTCGTGGAATCGAGCACGTTCTTGAAGTTGACGAATATCCCCTGCGCGGTTTCGGGCCTGAGATAAGCGAGTCCCGATTCATCCTCCACAGGGCCGACCGTCGTGCGAAACATCAGGTTGAACTGTCGCGGCGGGGTGAGATCCACAGAGCCGCATACGGGGCATTTGTCTTCTATCTTGTCGGCGCGCAGTCTCGATTTGCACTTGCGGCAATCGACGAGCGGGTCCGAGAAAGTCTCTTCGTGGCCGGAGTATTTCCATACGAGCCGGTTCATGAGTATTCCTGCGTCGAGTCCCACAACGTCATCGCGTTCGTATACGACGGCGCGCCACCATGCGCGCTTTACGTTATTCTTCAACTCGACTCCGAGCGGCCCGTAGTCCCAGACCGACCCCAGCCCGCCGTATATGTCGCTCGATTGAAAAGCGAAGCCGCGTCGCTTCGCAAGACTCGCTATGGTTTCTATATCTGCCATTACGGTTTCATTCCTTACTATCTGAACTTCAAACGCTTTCAACCTGGCCGAGGAATTGTACATCGTCTGAGGACGGGCAATCGCTCGCGAAAAGATTTCTTTCTTAAAAAGATTTCTCTCTCATGTCGAAGCTGTTAAATTCCCATAAATGACGCTCGATTGTCAACAAACTTGAGCCGAAAGATATTAGGTGATTAAATCGATTTATGAGCTACAAGCAGCCGCGTTCGGTCCAGGTCGTGATCTTCACTGAAACGCACGCCCGCCGCGAGTACCTTCTGCTCAGGCGCGTGGCCGGTCACGGCGGGTTCTGGCAATCGGTCACAGGCTCGGTCGAAGAAGGAGAGACGCACGCGCAGACGGCCGTGAGAGAAGTGCGAGAGGAGACTGGCATCCTCTGCCGCGAAGACGAGTTGATAGACCTCGGATTGACGAACACTTTCGAGATAGCCGAGAAGTGGCTGCCCAAGTACGCGCCCGGCGTCACTCATAACGAAGAGGTCTGCTTCGCGCTCCGGGTCGAAAAGCGTGAGGCGCGAATAGACCCCTCAGAGCACGATGCCTCGATATGGGTCGATTACCGGAGCGCGCTTGAGATGCTTTTTTGGGAGAGCAACAAACGAGCCTTTGCGGCCCTCGCCAGGTTGCTCGGATAGCCAACGCATGACTATGGAGGGTGATGAGACATTTGCTTCGCGGGTCTAACGGTTAGACGGCGCTTGGTTTGCGGCGAACTTTTCTCTCCTCTTTGTATCTCTTCACTCTGACCTCCACTCTACTCTGCTCATCATGCTCCTTATGCAGTTCAATCCTTCGCTGTACCTCTTTAAGAGTCGGCCTCTTTGTCGTAAGAATAAAATGATCAATGAATGCCTTGCTTCCTTCTGTCGGAAATCTGTATCCGCTTCTCGACAGCAATTCCATAATAGCCCAAGCCTTTTTCGCTCGCGAAGGCGGAGGCTCGAAATAGATACCCATGTCGCACATAGCCTTTCTGCATTGAGCGCATATACGAGTTACTCTTGAGCCGGTTTTAGCCGCTGGCAAATAGTGGAAGCTCTTACGGCAATCGAAACAAGCCCAGTGTGTGTATAAACTCATTTTATCTTTTTTCCAGTAAATCGGCTCAGTCCGCCGCGCGCTCTTCGATCAGGTCTTTATGGCTTTTTTCTTCTCTTCGGGTTTTGTCGGGTCTATGCTATGGCGGTCGAGGACCGCGCGTTTCACGTAGATGGGCGTGCCCGACCTGAGCGCGAGAGCGATGGCATCGCTCGGACGGCAATCGATGACGACTTCGCGGCCCGCGCGTTTCAATCGCAACTCGGCAAAGAAGGTCTCCCGCTCCATCTTCGTGATGGCGCAGCTTACGATTTCGCCGCCGTATTCCTCGATTATGTTCTTCATCAGGTCGTGAGTGAGCGGGCGAGGGACGGCCATCTTCTGAAAGGCCACATAGATCGAACGCGCCTCTTCAAATCCAATCGTCATCGGAAGAACGCGGCTCTCCTTCGGTTCATCTTTTTCGCCGGGCGCGGGCGCTTTCTCTTCGGGTTTGAGCACGAGGATGACGGCTCGTGCCTGTTCGTCGGGCACAAGCGTTTCGAGTTCGACCCGTATAAGGTCCGTCTCCGAAGCCGGTTTATCCGCATGAGAGTCGAACGAAATTAAAAGCGATAGCAACAGAACGAACGCAGTGGTTGCGGCGCGAACAATCATAACTCCTCCTTCGAGCGGTTTGAAGCTGGCTTTCATCTTAGCGAAGATGAACTGTTTGTGACAACCTGCGTCGGATCAAAGTTCTTATCACTCGAATGGGCGAATCAGTAACGCAGGCTCTAGGGCTTGGCTCAACGGTATTTAACATATCCACTCATTCCGCTTATCAATAACTACTTGTAGGGACCAAGAAATTTCTCACCATCAAAATGTATTAAGTGGTCAGGCTCAGAAGCTATCCATACTTCTGTTTCCCAGGCAATATCACCTATAAAACGCCTGAAAGTTTGCCGGTTTAAGAACGCTGTTACATAGATTATCTCTGCTGTACACGTCTTTGTCAGGGCTTGCAAGTTCAAGCGACGCAGTGGGGATATTGGCCCTGAAGTATGGACAGCCTCGATGAGATAAAGCCAGTTCTTCTCTTTAGAATAAGCAACTACGTCCGGCAGTTCACCGTGAGCCAGTTCAAAGAATTTTAGTTTCTCAAGCTCTTCTTTCTCCAGGAGAAGAAACCTATTGGCAGCATCGCCAACATATAGAACTTTGGAGTTGTAACCATATCTTGGAAGAAAATCCTCGATGATCGCTTTTTGTAAAATATTATGTTCTCCGGCAGTAAATTCCAAATTTTTCCCTGACGGCAGATTAACGGCGACTTTTCAATATTTCGTCTGGCTTTAAGCGTATCGATGAGCCTTGTTCTGCTCTCCAAAAAAATTTCAGGTAATTGCCAATCATCCTGCTTAAATGTTCGAAGGATTTCCCCTAATTCAGGATTTATCGCGTAGCCTCGTTGTGAGTTATTCCTGGCCGAGTCAGGAATCGTGCCGATGACAATATTCGAAGCAATAAGAGGAGCGAGATCTTTCCTGCGAATGTCATCATAAGAACCGCTCGAAATGTTTTCAGAAAAATGTTCGTTCATGTAATTTATTATGTCTCTAGTGCGTAGGGAGCGGTTGCTACTTGCATCTTCTAACTCAGGCCATTGTTCGCTTTTCTGTATGTTTGCAACAGCTAGAAAGGCCATTGCCACACGCTCTAACCGGCGACTGCTCAAGCCCTCCAATGGCACTTGGAGGATATTGAGGGCGGAGATCGCCTCATTGATCAAGTCTTGAACAGGTTGAGGTTTGTTTTGAAACTGCCTGGACGCATTTTCTGTCGTGATCTGCATGCCCTATTTATAGCAATCGGTGTTGAAGAGGCCAAGTTGAACTGTGCGTTTCTTGCGTGGAGATACTGTATCAAGTTGTTCTTCGATCTGCTGGGCGAGATAAATTTTTACTGAATCTGCAAGGTGATAGGAAAACATAGGCGGTACGGCATTCCCTATCTGATAGTATTGGCTTGTCTCCTTTCCTGTAAATTGGAACCAGTCCGGGAAGCTTTGTAATCGCGCGGCCTCCCGAATCAGCAAGCGCCGTCTACGCCCATCAGGTAATTTGACGCGCATCATGTCACCTGTAGGTGCGGCGGTATTCCTACAAGTGAGGGTTCTTGCAGGACGATCAAGATGTAGATCGCGCGGGACTTTGCAATATGATGCTTTCTCATACTTTGCAACGTACTCGTCCATACTTGGTGTTAGAAACTTCGACTCTGGTGGAGCAGCAGATGCCATTTCTCTAAGCGCCTCACCTGCCGTTATCCTACGGTAACCTGGAGCCGGAAATTTAAAACCACCCTTATGACCGACAACTATAAGCCGCTCTCTGTTTTGAGGAACCCCGTAATGAACAGCATTGAGAAGTTTATACTCAATGATATACCCCGATTCTTCTAAACGAAGGATTATCTCCTCAAGATACCATTTGTTTTGGTACATCAGCCCTCTAACATTCTCAAAGAGCCAGATTTTAGGTTTCACTTTTTCTATGGCAGAGATAAATATGGGGAACCCATCTCTTGAATCAGCCAACCCTCGCTGGTGACCGCCAACGCTAAAGGGCTGACAGGGAGGACCACCAATGATTACGTCTGACTTCGGATAATTTTCTTCAGTAGAAAGCTCTACACGATAACAGCGACCTGGCAGATTGAGGTTGTATGTTTCACAAGCATCGCCATCTTTCTCGAAGCCTATGGTCTCAAACCCCTGTGCCTCGAACCCCAAAGCAAGGCCGCCACAGCCAGCAAATAAATCCAGAACCGTCGTGCCGGATGGGTGTTTTGGTTGTAGTGTCGCATTAATAGTATCTATATAGGCATCATTAGACATAAATGTCATCCTACATATAAATCGAACGAGGCTCATTGTATCATGCCTATCGAATGTAGGAATAAGCAGATCGGATTCAATAGACGTTTTTGGCAAAACTTCATGATGTAAGATAATCTGGCAACTGCTTGTCGTTATCGAGCAGTCCCGGAATCCCGGTCTTTACGGTTTATGGAATCAGAACGTTATTACACAGAACTGACTGTTGCATTCGTTAGAGGGAAGCTCCCGCATTTGCCTGATCTCTCTTCAGAAGAGATAATTCGCGCGGGACTCGATAGAGGTTTGCGGCTTCACAAGTTCAAAAGGAACACGGAACTTCCGAGAGTGCGCCGTGCCCTCGGCATATTGCGCGGGCTTCAGATAGAGGATTTGCTCGACGTAGGCAGCGGAAGGGGAACTTTCCTGTGGCCGCTTCTGGACGGCTTTCCAGAGTTGCGCGTGACCTCTATCGACATCGATCCTCGAAGAGCTTCCGATATCGATGCAGTGCGCCTCGGCGGGATAGAGAATCTCAATGCCGTTCTTATGGATGCTGCATGCATGGGTTTTCCCGATCATAGCTTCGATGCAGTGACCATACTCGAAGTCCTCGAACACCTCTCATCTCCCGAAAGGGCAGCGGCCGAAGCCATACGAGTCGCCCGCCGTTTCGTCCTGCTGTCAGTGCCTTCGAAAGAGGACTTCAACCCTGAGCATATTCATCTGTTCGACAAGACACGGCTTGAAGATATGCTTTACGGCGCGGGCGCGAAGACCATAAAGTTCGAGTTCGTCCTGAATCACATAATCGCCCTGGCGAAGGTTTGACCTCTATGATCGCGCTCCATAAATATCCTCGCACACATCACATCGAAGGCTCGCGCCTGCAACCCGGCGATGAAGACCTCGACAGCGTCTCTTTCGAGTTACTCAAAGGGCGTTACCTGGTTATAGAAGAGAAGCTCGATGGGGCCAACGCGGGAGTAAGCTTCAGCCCCGAAGGCGAGCTTCTGCTTCAGAGCAGAGGTCACTTCCTCGACGGCGGTCCCAGAGAGAAACAATTCGATCTCTTCAAGACCTGGGCCAATTCTCACAAGCAAAAATTGCGAGACACACTCGGCGCACGGTACGTCCTCTACGGCGAATGGCTTTATGCCAAGCACACAATATTTTACGACGCCCTCCCGCACTACTTTTTGGAGTTCGATGTTCTCGACACCCAAGACGAACACTTTTTGTCTACCGCCCGCCGCCGCGCCCTTTTAAGCGGATTGCCAGTCGTGTCGGTGCCTGTGCTCTGGTCAGGGGAGGCGCGGTCACTGAAAGAGGTTCGATCGCTCGTGGGGCGGTCGCTGTTCAAAGGGCCTCGATGGCAGGAGCGGCTCGAAGAAGTTTGCCTGGCCAGGAAGCAAGATCCCGCAAGAGTCAGAAGCGAGACGGACCCTTCGGATTCTATGGAAGGGCTTTACATCAAGGTCGAAGAAGAGGGCCGGGTCGTCGGGCGGTACAAGTATATAAGGGCGAGCTTCCTGAGCGCCGTGCTCGATTCCGGCAGTCACTGGCTCGACCGGACCATACTGCCGAATCAGTTGATTGATGGAGCAGACATGTTCGGAGAAACAACGTGAGTTTTCATTTTCCTTTTTGCCCCGAACCTCCCGGCTGGCAGGTGGATTGGGAAGGACTCAATAGAGAATTCCCCTGGCTCGGCAGTCTGGCCGATTGCCCGCAGGATGCTCTGCATCATGCCGAAGGCGATGTCTGGATTCACACACGCATGGTTTGTGAAGCGATGGCTTCGATGACGGAGTGGCAAACTCGAAGCGAAGATGAACGCGCGCTTCTTTTCGCTGCGGCTCTGTTTCACGACGTTGCAAAGCCTCTTTGCACACGGTTCGAAGACGGGCGCATAACCAGTCGCGGTCATTCACGGCGCGGTGGGATCATCGCTCGCCGCGCGCTCTGGCGCATGGGCGCGCCCGTAAAGTGGCGCGAGCAGGTGGCATCGCTCGTCAGGTATCATCAAATGCCGTTCTTCCTGATAGACCGTCCCGATAGCCGTCGGCAGGCTATCGGGATCAGTCAAACGGCGCGCTGCGATTATCTCGCAGTAGTGGCGAAGGCTGACGCTTGCGGGCGAGTGTGCGAGGACAAAGACAGATTGCTTGAAAACATCTCTCTGTTTCTCGAATACTGTCGAGAGCAAAGGTGCCTGGAAGAGCCTGGAAGTTTCGCTTCCGACCACAGTCGCTTTCTTTACTTTCGCAACGAAGGCAGGGATGCTGACTATCTGGCTTATGATGACATGGTCTGCGAAGTGACTCTGATGTCGGGCCTGCCCGGAGCAGGCAAAGACCGCTGGATTCGAGAGAACCTGTCCGATTGGCCCGTAATCTCTCTCGACAACCTGCGGCGCGAGATGAAAATTTCTCCGACCGGCAATCAAGGACGAGTGATAGCGAGGGCGCGAGAGCTGGCGCGAGAGCATTTACGACAAGGCCGCTCCTTCGTCTGGAACGCCACAAACATCAGCCGTCAGATGCGCTCACAGTGCATAAACCTGTTTGCGGCCTATAACGCTCGCATTCGCATAGTCTATTTGGAAGTCTCGGAAGAAAAACTGCGCCTGCAAAATCAACAAAGACTTGAAGCCGTGCCCGATGCGGTGATCGATAAAATGTTGGATCGCTGGGAGGTGCCCGACCTGACAGAAGCCCACCGCGTTGATTGGCTCACTGCTGATGAATGATCTTCTTTTGCGAAACTTATTGAATGCTCAAGCAACGGGCTGGCAAAAACAGGGCTGTTGCAAAGTAGGTTGACAAAGAGAGATGTCTGGCCTGGGAGCGCAGGCATCCTGCCTGCATGTCTTAGGGAGACGCCGTTTTTCGAGATAATCAGCTATAGCCTGAGCACGGCACGCTGGAAGCGTGCGATCCCAGGTACTTTGCAACAGCCTTGCTGACAAAAAAGCGAGGGCGCTCGTCGGGTTCCAATGCTGTGATATACTCAAGCCTCTGCCGCCTGCGGCGGCGTCCGTGGTCCGTGGTCTGTGGTCAGTCGTTGCTTTAGCCGAATCGCTCGAAAGCGGGACGACGGACGACGAACGAATGAGCGAAACGCGGGCGCGATAAACAAATCTGCCGATGAAAGCGCCAATCGTGTACTCTTCTCGTATTGCCTTTACCGCTTTCGCGGTCTTCCTGGCTCTCAGCACGCTGGCGTGCCGAAGCTGCGAGGATAAGCCTTCGGGGTTGCCCGATCCTTCCTCTGCGCTTTATCGCGATGCGGTGTCGGCTTTTTACACGGGACTTGCCGCGCTCGAAATAGGCGATGACGCGCGCGCGGAAGAGAAGCTCAATCGCATGACAGAACTCGTGCCGCAGGAACCCGCCGGGTGGGCGAACCTGGGATTGCTCCTGCTGCGCCACAGAGAGTTCGATCAAGCGGTTGAAAAATTTGAAAGGGCACGCTCGCTCGCTCCTGAAAACAGCGGTGTGTATCTCTTGTTAGGGCTGCTTGAAATCAATCGAGGCCGTCAGGCCGAGGCCGTCTCTCATCTACGCCGCGCCATAGATCTAGACCCTAAAAACATCAAGGCCGGTTATGCGCTCGCTCAGGAGATCGAAAATCAAAACGGCGAAAGCGGCGCGACAGAAGCTCAACGCCTTGTTGAAAAGACGCTTGAAGCGCAGCCCGATAATCTCGCCGCCATGCTTGAACTTGCGCGGCTGGCCGCAAAGCGAGGAGACAGTACCACTCTGCAAAACACAGTCGCGCGCATCGCCGAAAGCGCCCCGTCCTGGCCGCCTGAAGCTCAGGAGCAATTCAACATCCTGCGCGCGGCCGCCGAACAGAATGATACGAACCAAGCCGCCGGGCGTGTGGCTTTTTTGAGAAACGTGCTGGTTCGAGTGCCTCAGTTTCGTCAGAGCCTCGCCGCTATAAAGACGCCTCCCGAAAAGATTGCCGATCCTTTCACTCGCTTCGTTTTTATGGCGTCGCCCGACCCTCTGCCCGCGCCGCCCGATACGGACCTTCGATTCGCTCCCGAACCCATCTCCATCGATGGCGCGAGCAGGTGGGAGTGGGCAGGCTCTCTTTTGTTGAGCGGAGAAGCGCTGCCCCTTGCAATAGTAGCCGACGGCCGAAGGGTGCGCGTTGGAAAAGCTACTCTCGATTTTCCGGGCGGTCCTTCGGCTATGCCTCCGTCTGCGGACGCAGTGGCGGCGCTCGATTTCGATTACGATTTCAAGATCGATCTCGCGCTCGCAGGGGCAGGCGGGCTGAGACTCTTTCGACAGGAAGGCCCTGATTCTTTCAGCGATGTGACCGCTCGCACGGGGCTGCCCTCAAGCATAACGAACGCCGCTTATGCGGGCGTGTGGGCGGTAGATATGGAAGCCGACGGAGACCTCGACATAATAGCCGCCGCTTCCGAAGGGCAGCCGCTCGCGCTGAGAAATAATGGCGATGGTTCATTCGTTGCGGTTCAACCTTTCGCGGAAGCGAGTTCGCTTCGCAGCTTTGCGTGGGCAGACCTGGACGGCGACGGAGATGCCGATGCCGCGCTACTCGACGCGCAGGGCCGTCTACAGATTTATGCGAACGAGCGACAGGGCCTTTTCCGCGAGCGACCCTCGCCGCAAAATCTCGGCCGCATCCTTGCGATTAGCGTGATGGATGTTGACCGCGACGGAAGGCTGGACCTTGTGGCGCTTGAGGCGGACGGCCGTGTCTCAGGCATTTCTTATAGAGAAGAGAGCGCGGATTGGACCGTTGCCGAAATAGCCCGCTGGCCCGAAGTCTCAAACAAAGCGACGAGCGAAACATTTCGCCTCTTCGCCGCAGATCTCGACAACAACGGCGGCGTCGACCTCATAGCTTCGGGGTCAACAGAAGGACAGGTATTCTTGAGTGGCGAGCAGGGCAAATTCCAATTGCTCGCCGGGTCGCCATTTATCTTTGCGCGCATATTCGCGGTCGCGGATCTTGCGGGCGACGGATTGCTGGATCTTGTAGGGCTGTCGGATGCGGGCCGTCCCGTTCAGGCGGTCAATCGCAGCCGCAAAGATTACAAGTGGAAAGAGATTCGCGCTCGCGCCGGGCAGGCGACCGGAGATCAGCGAATCAATTCTTATGGAATCGGCGGAGAGATGGAGATACGTTCGGGCCTGCTCGTTCAGAAACTGCCCATCGCGCGGCCCCTCGTCCATTTCGGATTGGGCAAGTACGGCGAAGCCGACGTGGTTCGTATTATATGGCCCAACGGCAGCGTGCAGGCCGAGTTCGATTTGAAATCGGATATACCCGGCAGCGCGCCCGCCGTTTTCGATCAACGCCTCGACGGGTCTTGCCCCTTCATCTTCACTTATGACGGCAAGGGGATGCAATTCGTCACCGATTTTATATGGCGCTCGCCTCTAGGGCTTCGCATCAATGCGCAGGACACGGCCGGAGTGATGCAGACCGAAGACTGGGTGAAGATCAGGGGCGATCAACTCGTGGCAAAAGACGGTTTCTATGATGTGCGAATCACAGGCGAATTGTGGGAGACGCATTTCTTCGATCACGTCTCTCTGATGGTGGTCGATCATCCGGCGGGAACCGACATTTTCGTGGACGAACGCTTCGTCGTGCCGCCGCCCGCGCTCGCTGTGCATACGATGAAGCCGCCCGTTCCGGTTCGCGCGTGGGACGATAACGGGCAGGAGGTGACAGATATCATCAAAGCGCGCGACGGCGTCCACCTCAACACATTCGGGCGCGGGCAGTATCAGGGGGTGACGCGGGATCATTATGTCGAAGTGGAAATTCCCGCAGAAGCGCCCGCAAAAAGCGGCAACGGTCGCGGCCCGCTCTGGTTGGTCGCGCACGGATGGGTTCATCCGACCGATAGCTCCATCAACGTAGCACTCGGTCAGGGAAGCCAAGCGCCGCCTCAAGGATTGAGCCTTGAAGTGGCGGACGGCCGAGGTGGATGGATGGTTGCGAAGGCGGGGCTTGGCTTTCCATCGGGCAAGAACAAGACCGTTTTGATAAATCTCGATAATGTTTTCAAGGAAGACGCACCTCGCCGTTTGCGATTGCGGACTAACCTCGAAGTCTATTGGGACGCGATAGCGTGGGCCGAAGGGTTGCCGAATGTTAAGATCGAAACAACGCGCGTTCGCACGCTCGCGGCCGATCTTCGCTATCGCGGTTTTTCGGTGATAAGAGCCAAAGACCGTTCCTCGCCCGAACTGCCCGAATACGACCGCCTCGAAGGAACGGCTCAACGATGGCGCGATCTGGTGGGCTATCACACGCGCTTCGGCGACATCACGGAGTTGCTCGAAAAGATAGACGACCGCTATGTGATAATGAACGCGGGCGACGAGATGGCGTTTCGCTTCGAAGCGCCGCCTCCGCCCCGCGAGGGGTGGGTCCGCGATTTCGTGTTGATAGGCGACGGCTGGGTGAAGGACGGCGATTTCAACACTGCGTTTTCAACAACGGTGCTTCCTTTGCCCTCGCACTCTCAGAGAGATTATACGAAGCCGCCCGGCCGACTTGAAGACGACCCTGTATACCGACGACACTCGCGCGACTGGCAAACCTATCACACGCGCTACGTCACGCCCGACCGGTTTCAAAATGCGCTCAGGCCGAAGAGACGGGAACGCAATCAATAGCGCCGCCTTCTGTCGGCAAAGCGGTGATCCTGGCTCTGTTGCTTTGCATTGGTCGACAGGTGTTTGCGCTCGGCCCGTTTATAGATTCTCTTTGGTCGCATGATCGGTCAAAGGCGACATATAATAACTTGCACGATGGCAGTTCTTAATGAGACTCGCGTACAGTTCGGAGCGTTCGAGTTGGACATGGAGAGCGGCGAATTAATAGAGGCCGGCCAGATCGTCAAGCTCCAGGCCCAACCAAGCAAAGTGCTTGTGTTTCTGGTCAGACGGGCTGGCAAGCTGGTTACCCGCGCAGAGATTCAGCAACATGTCTGGGGCGATAATTTCGTTGATTTCGATCAAGGACTGAATTTCTGTATTCGTCAAATCCGTCTGGCGCTCGGAGATCAGGCTGAAGCGCCGCAGTTTATTGAAACCATCCCTCGCCAGGGATACCGTTTCATCGCGTCGGTTGTCGAAAGAGATTACTCAACCGATCAACCCGCCCTGTTGGAACAGGCTCTACCGGCGAATCCCTCGCCTCAAATTTCGGG
>JAKEHD010000425.1 GCA_022615215.1 Blastocatellia bacterium | reverse complement strand
CTCTTTTACTGTCCGTAGCCAGTGGCCCGTCGTCCGTTGTTCTTTGCATCAAGGTCTCGTCAAAAGCTACTAAACCACTGACCACTGCTTATTCATACCTGAGCGCGATCATGGGGTCAACTTTCGTAGCCCGCCGCGCGGGGATGTAGCAGGCCAGAAGGGCCACTGCAACGAGCAGCAGCGAGATGCTCGCAAAGGTCATAAAGTCGGTCGCGCTCACGCCAAATAGCAGACCTTCCATAAGGCGCGTCAACCAATATGCGGCCGTCAAACCTATTGCTACCCCCGCAAGCGTCAGCAACATGCCTTGCCTGATAATCAGCCTGAGAATGTCGCCCGCGCGCGCGCCTAATGCCTGACGTATGCCTATCTCGTGCGTACGCTCTGTGACCGAATAAGCAATGACCCCATAAATTCCCACAGCCGCAAGCGCGAGTGCGACCAGTCCGAAGATTGAAAGCAATAGCATATTGAATCTCGGCTGAGCGACCGATTCCGAGATCAACTGGTCCATAGTCCTTATCTTTGCTGCGGTCAGATCGGGATTGACTGAAGATACGGCTTCGCGGATGGCGGCGGCAAAGCCTCCGGGGTCGGACGCAGTCCGCACCATAACATAAGTCCAAAGGAAAGGCGTCTGCGCGAACGGTGTGTAGAGCGTAGACCAGCCGGGATCGTCAAGCCCAGTGTACTTCACATCTCCTACGACCCCGACAATAGTCCGCCAGTCATCGTCATGTTCCTGATTGACAAGCTTCAATTGTTTGCCCAAAGGTTCATCATTTGCAAACAGGCGGCGCGCCATGCCCTGACTTATGACTACAACTTTGGCCGCCCCTTCCGCGTCCCGCTCATCGAATGCGCGACCTTGCAGCAAGGGAGTGCCGAGAGCGTGGAAATAATCGGGACTGACTGCGATGAAGTAAGCCGTGCGATTATCGGGGTTTTCGATTTGAAGTCCGGCTATTTCGAAACGGGTGACGCGCTGAGCCACAGCGGGCGGAAGGCCCGTGCCCCCTCCCGCCGCTACTACGCCCGGTATCCGCGCGATGCGCTCAAGCGCCGATGCGGCCAGCGCCGCGCGTTGCTGAGGCTCTTTGTATCGCGCCAGTTCTATATTCATAGTCAGAAGGTTTTCGGAAACAAAACCCGCATCCGTTTGCAACAATCGAACGAAGCTCTTGACGAGTAGCCCCGCTCCTATCAGCACGACCAGCGATACCGCTATTTCGCCTACGACGAGCGCGGCGCGCAAGCGGCGGCCTCGCGCGCTGCCCGCGGAACCTCGTCCCCCCTCTTTCAACGATTCATTCAGGTCCGTTCTCGACGCTTGTAGAGCGGGAATGAGACCGAAAATCAATCCCGTCAATATTGAAAGCGAGAGCGTGAAGAGCAGCACCCTGAAATCTATGCCGGCCGCAGAAAGTCGCGGAATGTCGCTCGGATTGAGCCTGGGGAGCACGTCGACTCCCCACGCAGCGAGCAGCGATCCCAGCCCGCCTCCAAGCAAAGAGAGCAAGACGCTTTCGACCAGAAGCTGGCGGACAAGCTGCCACCTCCCTGCCCCAAGCGCGCAGCGAACGGCTATTTCCCGCTCGCGCGATGAAGCGCGTGCAAGCAGCAGGTTCGCAACATTCGCGCAGGCGATCAGTAGTATCAACCCGACCGCGCTGAGAATTATTAAAAGCGCCGGCCTCACATCTCCGACCAGCCGCTCATAGAGCGGAGTGAAGATGAATCGCACGCCCGAATTCGTGCTGGGATACTGTTGCTGCAATCGCTCGGATATGGAGTCGGCTTCCGACTGGGCCTGTGAGAGCGTAACACCAGGCTTGAGATGTGCGATGGCGCGAAAGATCCTGAGTTGCCGGTTCTCGGCCTGCGCGGGCGCAACCGACATCGCCGACCCAAGAGTCACCCATAATTTGTAGTTCGAGCCGGGAAGCTGAAACTCAGGAGGCATGACTCCTACGATCGCGTGCACGCGGCCTGAAAGGTTTATCGTCTTGCCGAGGACCGCAAGCTCGCCTCCGAAACGGCTCTGCCACAGATCGTGGCTTATGACGGCGAGTTGTTCCGTGTCGTCTTCCGGCTTGAAAGTCCGCCCGATCAGAGGGCTGCCGAGCAGAGGAAAGAAGTTCGGCGTGACAATTGCGCCGCGCACCTGTTCGCTCTCGCCCCCGTCGCTCAGGTTGTAAAGATTCGAAGCCCAGACCGCTATGTCATCAAACGACCGGCTCGATTCCAAAAGGTCACGGTAATCGGGAAGCGACAGTCCCGCAACTGCAAGCCTGTCGGCATCTTTATAAGGCAGCGGCCTGAGCAGCACCGCATCGAGAATGCTGAAGATGGCCGTGTTGGCTCCGATGCCTAAAGCGAGCGTGATTACAGCCACTGCGGTAAAGCCCGGCTTTTTTATCAACACTCGCAGAGCGTAGCGTACATCTTGAAGAAGCCTATCCATAAGGTTTGATCCTTTCTCATACATTTTCGAAGCGCAGCTATACTGCGCTCGGGATAAAATGAAAGTTCCTGGGGAAGCTCAGAGTTCACGCCCATAGCGTGCTACAGCAGCCCTAAAGGCTTTACTCTGAACTTTAGACAAAATTCTCATTCCATGCCGCGCAGAGTATAATCGAAGCCACACCGAATCGAATAAACTCCGGCGCAGAGATTGATGAATCATTTTGCCCGCAATGCTTCTATACGAAGCCGCATCTCCTTCATATACTTCTCGGCTCCCGAAAAGCCCACCGTGCGATAGGCTATATTCCCATCCGGGCCTATCAGATAAGTCGTCGGAATGCCGAGGACCTTATAATCAATCGAAGCGCCTTTGTCATAGAGCACCGTTAAGCCGTAGCCCTTCTCCTTGAGCCAGGGCTTGACCGCTTCGGGGTCGGCGTCTGTAGAGATCGCGAGAAATACTACATCAGGCTTATCTGCATACTCGTTGACAAGCTTTTGATAGTGAGGAAACTCGGCCACACAGGGACCGCACCACGTAGCCCAGTAGTTGAGCAGAACCACTTTTCCTTTCAGACTGGCGAGTCGCCATGTCTTTCCCATCGTATCCTTCAACTCGAAATCCGGGGCCGTCTCGTTCAGGCGATTCTTTACGAGATTGCGCTCCTCTTCAATCGCAAAATGCTCCTTGCGCTTAGTCGCGTCTACGGCAAAAAGGGCTTCAGTCTTTTCGAGCGCCCCGGCTGCTCGCGTCGCTGCTTCGGTTATCTGCTTTTCGAGTTGCGAGCCTTTCTGCGGTCCCTTTGCCATGGCTGAAACAAAATTGTCGTAAGCTTCTTCTTCCTTGCCCCTTGCGGATAAGAATCGCCCGAGGGCCAGGTATGAGCGGGTCGATGGATATTCTTTAACGGCCTCGCGCAGGAGTTTCTCTGCCTGAGCGAACTGGCCTGTGCGTTCGAGCGCCTCGCCCTGTGTAACCTTCAACCGGGCGATATACTGGAGGTAGCTATTCTCGATTTCGCGTTCCGTCCCTGCGGGATAAACAAGTCCGGGCTGGCGGGCTTCGAGAGCCTTTCGCCCTGTTTCCGAAATTCTAACTGCGTCCTCCAACCGGAGATTGAGGTCGAGGAGCAACTGACTCATCTTGACAAACCAGTCTGCTCCACCCCATGTGTCGACTTCCGCAAGCCGCTCGCCCATCGCTACGAGCGAAGAAAGAGCGATTTCAGGGAGGGTGGGCGAAGGCTTGGAACCGGCTTCGGCCCGCTGCCGCGCCGCTTCTGCCATAGTATCGAACTCCATCGCAAGCAGCGAAGTATTATTGTGGCTCGACTCCCAGGTTGGGGCCATTCGCGCGCTCAGGGTTCGAATATGCTCGATTCTCTCCTTGAGGTTCTCTTTCTTGAGGTCTCTGTTCAAAAAGAGCGGCATCGCTCCGGGCCACTCAAAAATATCTATGCTCCGGGCCATCAGCCGACCTTGCTCGGTCTTGAAAAAAGCCTCGAAAGCGGCGGCATGCATCTCCTACTCGTCCAGCACCAGGGAAGCCTGGCCCGCGCCGCGCTGCCTTTTGTCGCACAGCTGCGCGGGTGCTGGCATCGCGTTGAGCGGGCCATG
>JAKEHD010000058.1 GCA_022615215.1 Blastocatellia bacterium | reverse complement strand
GTCTGCAAGGCGAATGGAATCGACTCTGCTGTAGGACGGGCCGCCGTCGATCTGCCAGAGCGTTCGAGGTTTTGAACCGACGCTTTCGACAGCCAGATGAGCTTGCTTGCGAGCGCGGGACGAAGGATTTGAAGTTTGCCAGGTGATTATTTTTTGTACTGAGCGGGTGCCAGTCAGGTGGCCGCGCGTGGCGACGCGCCTCTTTTGAGACGCGCCGATTTTACTTCCCTGCGCGGCCAGCCCGAACGACAAAACGAGAATCGCAATTGCCAGCGTGCCAAACTTTGAAATAGCTCTGTTCGATATTTGCATCATCGCTTCTTCAAAACCATTTTACCAGCGATGCAAGGATATCGAAACTCTCGATTACCATCTGCGCGCGCGATTGTTGCGGATGAACCGGCCGTCGTTACGAATGAAACGACGATCATTACGGATGAAACGGCGATTATTGCGGATGAACCTGCGGTTGCGGCGAAAACGGAAATCGTCATCGTCGCGTCTGTCTTTGATGAGAACAGTGCCCGTGCCGGCCCCTGCCCCGATTGCGCCGCCTATGAGAGCGCCTTTCTTGCCGCCGAGCAGTCCGCCTATGATCGCGCCCGCCGCGGCCCCGCCGCCTATGTATGCGACCTTCTCCTTAGTGGACGTGCCGCTCGACCGGCCGCGTCGACGATGATCTGCGCTTGCGGGCATAGCCGTCGCAAGCATCAACAACAAACCCATCGTTGCAACAAGTAGCTTCTTATTTATGGAAATCATTTCTAACCCTCCTATCATTCTCAACTGCGTGTCGCCACGCGCCATTTGAAGGAGCAATGACTGTGCCAGGAACCGGCTTTCACTTGATTGTGCCGCAATTGCCGTTATATCTGGCGGTTATGCCGCACGGACGGATGACAGCGCGTTTAAAAATAGACTATATGGGGTTGACTGAGAACGATAAGGTGAGACGACGCAAGGCAAAAGTGAAGAGTAAAAAAGCAAAAACGACTTGATGGAGAGCGATTGCGCGGAGGAAGCGAAAGCGGTTGAAAGCCGACACGAAAGCATAAAAGAGCCTTACTCGCGCGGCCCTTCCGACTACAGAGATAACTGTTCTTGGGTCGAAAAGTGTGTGCTATCATCGCGATGTGATCGTCCCGGACTATCTGCTCCGGCCGGTCGCATTTCCCGGTTTTGCCCCTCTCGATTCCATCAAAGGTCCGGCAGCCGACCGGAGTGTCGCACTCTCGCACAAAATACTTTCCGAGTGGCAAACGGGCCGACTTCAGTTTCTCAGGAGAAGCAAAATGAAATTCAGAACCTCGGCCGCAACCCTTGCGCTTTGTTGCACTCTGTTTTTGCCTCATACGTCACAGTCGCAATCGGCAGACAGCCGCCCTCGCCGCACGACTGCCGCGCGAACGTTCGATGCCGGTGGCGCGGCTCTGAGGACGGTCGATCCGCGGAACACAAACAGTACCTTCAGCCTCGACAGTATGGTCCCGCGCGATGGATTGCAATTTTATTTCGAGGTCCGAAACGGCGGGCTTATCGAACTGGCCCAGGCGCTGAAGACGCTCGAACCGGTTATGAAAACGGCCGGAACCGAAAAAAGGCTTCTGGCAGATGACGAACTCGTAGGCTTTGCGCTGAAGAACCTGAGCGCGTTTTCTACAGCGCGACTCGCGCTGGCCGGTTATGGCGCAACCGGCGTGGCGGCGCTCATAGAGGCGGCAAGCCCTTCGGATGCCGAAAGGCTCAAAGGAGATCTGGCGCGGCTGCTTGCAGCGAGACCGGCTGCGAAAAAAGGGTCGAACGGCGCGGCCCGCGCATCGGAACTGACTGTCGCATTGCGAGACCGCGCGGTCATAGTGGGCGCAAGCACGGTGATTGCCAGGCTGGTCGAATCCGGCGGCGCGTTCACGCTCGCGCAGGACCAGCAATTTTTAAAGGCGCGAACCCGTTTTTCTGATGACCCGTTTTTCGCATACCTGGAGATGGGCAATCTTTTATCCGCGGGAATCGGCAACGCTTCCGAGACCGCCCCCTATACGGCCGGGATGACTGCGGCTTTAAACAGCCTGCCGCAAAAAATAGCGATGGGAGGAGCGATGCAGGCCGGCAGGTTTACTATTCGCGCCCTCGTGTTCGATAGCCCGAATCAAGGCAAAAATCTTTTCACTTCGATTCTCTCGTCTACGCGCGCAGGCATGCCTGCATCGGCCGGGTTTGCTCCGGCGGACACGGAATTGTTCGTGGCGGCGATGATCGATTGGGAGAAACTTTACCTTAGCGTAGAATCATTGATCGGTATGATGGCGGGCGCTATGGCAAAGGAAGGAAGCAAGGCTCCTCCGATGGCCGGGGGGCTGCAATCGGGCGATCTTCTCGCTACGATGGAGACGGCGCTCGGCTTCAGCATAAAAAACGATCTCATACCTACGCTGGGCAATGAGGTTGCGTTCGCGCTGTCGGGGACCGATTCTTTCCTGCCGCGCGGCGGGCAGCCCGTATCAGCGCGAACAACAAGGGCCAATTCTCGAACCGGCTCAGTGCGCTTCATGCTGATGCTCGCTGTGCGAGATCAGGTAAAATTCGAGGGCCTGCTCACGCGCCTCTTCGATCAATTCAATGGGCGCGCTTCTCAACCGTTCGCCCGCGCGGTCTATCGCGGGGCAACGATCAAATACCGCAAAGACATGGCATACACGATAACGGGCGGCTTTTTGATCGTGGGCGGAAGCCGAATCGATATTCAGCGAGCTATAGACGCGCGCGCTACAGGGATGTCTCTTGCCGCAGCCGAGGAGTATCGTTCGGCCGTCGGGCCTCCGAGACCTGTAACTTTACAGGCATACCTGTCGGCGGGCGTGACGAGCAAGTTTTTCGATATGGCGCTGGCAGATATGTTGAAGACGAGCCGGATTCCGCAGACGCTTCAGGGAAGACGCGCGGGCGTAGGTCTCGCTCTATCGCCCGATGAAGAGGGACTCCTGGTCGAAGTGCGAGCGCCTGCCGATTTTGCGCTCATGGCGCTCGCTTCGATGATGCAGAACAAACCCTCGCCTTATGGAACCGACACCGGAGTGAGAGCCGGCCCAGGCGACCTCGCGCGACCTGTAGGCAAGACGCCCGTTATGACAGATGAAGACCTGAGACGACGCAGACCTTGATTCAGCCGTCAGCTATCAGCTATCAGACAATAAACTTAAAGCTGTATGCTGATGGCTGAAGACTGAGGACTGATGGCTGAAGACTGATAGCTGACTCAGGTGACTCCCGCGAGCCTGAGCATGCCGCGAGCGCGCTCGGCTATGGCCGCGTAGTTTTCGTTTTCCAGGTCGCCGCGCGTGAAGAGGCTGCTTCCGACCGTTATGGCGAATGCGCCTGCCGTGATGTAATCGGAGATGTTTTCGGGATTGACCCCTCCGGCGGCCCCTAGTCTGAGGTTAGGCATGCGGGAAGTGAGCCTGGCGATATAGTCCGGGCCGCCGAGCGCCGAGGTCGGCCATACTGAGATGAAAGCCGCTCCGAGCGAGGACGCGGCGGCTACTTCGGTGGGGGTGAGAGCGCCTATGATCGCCGGCACGCGATGCCTGCGGCAGGTCTCTATCATCGAAGAGACCGTATGGGGCATGCTTATGAACTGTGCCCCGCTCTTAACCGCGCGGTCTATCTGGTCGTAGGCGATAACCGAAGCCGCGCCCACCGATACGCGGTCTCCGTACTGGTGGCGCAGGTCCGATATGATGCGAAAAGCGCCGGGCGTCGCGAGGCCTACCTCTATGAGCTTGATGCCGCCTACGATTGCGGCTTCTGCCGCGCGCAGCCCCGATTCCGCTGAGGGGGCATGCAGAAGGGCAAGGATTTTTTGTTCCCCTGTCAGGCTGATAAATTCGGCTTCGTTCATCTCAAAATCAACGCGATTCGGCTTAAAGCTTTCTTTCTTGTTAAAGCTTTCTTTCTTGCGCGGAAGCATTCATTTCGGGGCTACTGCTTGCGCAAAATAACCCGCGCGGGAGCGCCGTCGCCGTCCTTGATCTTCAAAGGCAGACATATCATCTCGTAATCGCCGGCCTCGACCTCGCGCAAATCCAAACCCTCGACTATCAATACGTTCGCTTCGAGCAGGATCCGGTGCGTCTCTAATTCCTTGCTCTCGAATCTGTCTACGGAGAGATAGTCTATCCCGACGACCTTGATGCCTTCGTTGACGAGCGCGCGGGCCGCGCCCTCGGTTATGTAGACGAAATCTTTGACAAGCTCTTTCCGGTCCCATAGATAGGAATTGCGGGTCTTGAACAACACGCGGACATCTGCGGTGAAATCGAACTCTTCAAGCGCAGATTCGTCTATGCGCGGCGAGGTTATCTCGACGACGCGCGCGCGCCCGATCAATAACTCCAGCGGCAGGTTGTCTACCGTTGTGCCGTTTTCTATCAAATGAAAAGGCGGGTCTATGTGAGTGCCCGTGTGCGAACCGAAAGAGTAGCGGCTCGTGTTGAACTTCGCCCCGTCTTTGTTAATAGTGCTTTTACGGTCTACCCTGACGGCCGGGTCGCCGGGAAAAACGACCATGCCTTTCGAGATAGGGACAGTTACATCATATATCTTCATAGCTCTCTGGACCTTTTTACGCGAGTTATGCTACGCAGGCGCGATTGCGCTTGTCAAACTAGAGTTGCAACCGACACCGCATTTGGGGAGCGAGATTCGGTATGTGAAGGGGTTGGATGCGGCGCAACATCAGCCGTCAGCTATTAGCTATCAGGCTGATGTGTGATGTGTGATCGATATTGACTGATTACTAACCACTGACGGCTGATAGCTGATGGCTGATGGCTGATGGCTGATGTTACTCTATAGGTCTGATCTCTTACCTCCGGCTCTCTTGTTTTTTCGCCTTTTTCCCTTTGCCTTCCACGCGGCGCACCGCCTTTTTCAGTTCCGCAAGGAGGTTTGCTATTCGGTCGGCTTCGCCTTCGGTAAGCCGCGCGCCGCCGAATCGGACTCGATTATAGAGGTTCGTGATCTCACGAACCTGATCGAACCCTGAGAGCGCGGCAAACTCTACAGGGGTCTGGTCAGGCGGTTTCACCATTCCCGCGTGCGCGGCGATGGCGAGCATACGCTCGTAGAAGAGCACGGCCGATTTGCGATGATCGCGCCCGGCTCGCCGCCAGGTCAGCAAAATGAATAATCTGTGCCACCAGGGACCGTATCCCGTAGGCTCCAGGCGTCGCCGCTTCAGATGTGACACTACTACGTAGAGCGCAAACGACGCAAGCAAAAAGGAGCCGAGCACGCTTACGAGCCTCAACGCATCTGTGACGCTCCAATTCCGGTCGCGGCGCAAATAACTCGCAAACACGCTCTTGAGCCACTCCTTGGCATCCACATAGTAAGCGGCCACACGGTCTTTGATCGAAAGCAATTGCTGCTGAATCTCCACGAGGAGCGATGCCTGCTCGTCGCTGTCGAGCGTCACAACGTAGTCGAGCCAGAGCACTTCGAGGGCCTCCATGTATTTCCACAGACCCCCGAGCAACCCTCCCTGAGAGTAATTATTGATCCCGGCCGCAGGCGTCGGATCGAACTCGACCCAACTCTCGCTTTGAGGGAAGTAGACCTCGACCCATGAATGTGCGTCGCGGTCGCGCACTGTGTAGAAGTCGCTGACATCGTTGTACTCGCCCATCTGAAATCCGTTCACTATGCGCGCGGGTATGCCGAGCGTTCTGAGCATTATGGTCATCGCCGTAGCGAAGTATTCGCAATGGCCTTCCCGCAGGTCGAATAGAAACTCGGCCAGGGGGTCCGCTTTGGCGGGTTTGAGATTGAGCGTGTAGCCGAATCTGGTCTTCAGATATTGCTCTATGGCGCGCGCTTTGTCGTAGGGCGTTCGCGCGTCCGCGTCGCGCACGATGTCGCGGGCGAGCCGCTCGATTCGCGGATCCAGTCTGGGCGTTTGAAGGTAGAAGCTGCGAACTATTTCAGGGTAGCCCTCCAGAGCCTCCGCGCGCAGTTCCTCCTCGCTGGGAACAGTTATATCGGAGAAGGCTCTGTAGGGAACGCGGCCCCTCAAACTGTCCGCATATACGGATGCGCTATCCTCGCCGACCTTCCTCGTAGTGTCTCTGATGATGGAGACTTGCGAAATCGGCCCGCGCAGTTGCCTGAGCCTTTGAGCGGCGAACAAGATGTTGGTCTTGACAGGCTCTAAAACTATTCTTTGTTCCAGGAAGGGACCGTTACTGCGGCCTTCGCTTATCTGATGCAAACGGTCGAACTTATCATCGCTCCTCCAACTCTCACCGCTCACACGCAGATCTTGACCCAATGAGGTTTTTCGCTTTTGCGAGTCCCTTGCCGACCACACGCGGCCGTCGTAGTGGTCGAGAGCGATGCCGCGCCAGCGCAGGAACCTGCCCGGACGGCTGGCAAGCTCAACGCGCATCACCACGCGATTGCTCTCTTTGATCTGGGCCACATCGCCAAGCTCCACCCTTTCTGAAAAACCGGTCAATGACTGGCCTTCACCCCATCCGCGAGCCACGCCGCCGCCGCCGAATCTCGGTATCAAAAAGAAAAACGGCAAGGTGAGCGCCGCAACCATCACCACCTGCGCAAGAGAAGCGCCCACCAGATAACGCACGCGGCCCGGAGGCCTGGGGCGCGCATCTTTTGAGCGAAACGGAAGAAAACGGCGCTCTCTCTTCTTCTTCGAAAAAGTTATGACCTCTTCGTCTATGCGCGCGGCTTCGCGGCGGGTTCGGCGTATCTCGAATGCGGCGAGCGTCGAGATGAAGAAGAAGAGAAACAGGATGAGCGAGGCCACAAACGTCGTGTCGAACGTGAGTCCCGCAGCCAGCAGCATCTGGAAGAAGGCCACCACATAAAGAAACACCCAGTCGCGGTCGCGTTTTTCATCGAAGAGTTTTACAGACGATGCGAAAAGCGTCAGGTGGACCAGGGCCAGTATCTTATCGCTGAAGATCGCCACATCCAAGAAGAAGAAAGGGATGTAGGCCAGGGCCAGCGAGCGCCAAACCCACGCGCGTATAGGCCGACGGGCCGCCCCTCGCGCATCTCTGTAAAAACAGAGGCCCAGAATGACCGGGTATACGACGACCGAAATCCCGTCAAGCTCGCCGGTCAACGCCATCGCCGCAAACGAAGTGGCGACCAGCGCGTAGGATGTGAATTTGTAATAAGAACTCAAGCCCATATTTCGATGCCTACAGGTCTTCCATAAAAACCACGTGGGCGCTGCGCCACACGTGGGCCGGAATCGTGCCCTTCGCCGCCGAGGTTATAAGCACCTTGAACCTGCGCTCATCGGCAAGCACGGGCACTTCGTCGAGCAGCCGCCACGCTATGCCCCCGTTAGGTTTGACTGCCGCCCGAGAGGCGTCCTGGTTTGCAGATTCAGCGGCGGACGTGCGGCGCGCGCGTCCGAATCCAAAGCGCAGCAATCCGTCTAAATATCGCTTTCGGCGGCGCGGCTCACGCTCTGCCATGTCCTCTTCCGGTTGCGAGGCCGGATGGAGAGTCGCCAGCGCCCGCAATATCTTGTAGAGGTGCTCGTAGCCGGAGCCTGAAGCGACTGTGTGCTTCGCGCCAGGCGTTATCAACTCCACGTCTGCGCGTTCGAGTATGAAGTGATTCGCAAGCGAGGCAGCCATGAGTATGGCGCGCTCGAATCTCTTTTCGAACTCATCGAGATCATCCTCTTCCTGGCCGCTGGCGACTGCGGGTTCTTCATCGCGAGGGCCGCTTTTACTGCGATCTGATTTCGGGCCGGGCGGCCGGGCCGTGTCGAAAACTATGGTCAGTCGCCATTCGTCTTCGCGCGTGTGATCGCGC
>JAKEHD010000424.1 GCA_022615215.1 Blastocatellia bacterium | reverse complement strand
GGCCGAAGACGCCGAAAAGAGAGGCCGCATCCGCGAAGAGTATCGGAAGCGAATCACAGCCGAGACCGAATCCATACTCGAACAGGCGCGCAAGGCTTTGCGCGAAGAAGGGATCGCTGCAAAGACCATATCGAAGATCGGCTCGCCCGGTGACGTTATACTGCGGCTTGCAGCCGACTACGATGTTACAGTGGTCGGCGCGAGCGGACGATATGATAACCCTAATCTCGGTCTAGGGCCTGTGGCCAGCCGCGCAGTCGAGCACGCGCCCGGCACCATCCTCGTCGCGCGGGAGTTGGCGGGCACCACGAACCTGCGGATTCTGCTTGCGGTGGATGGGTCGCTCGCTTCGCAGAATGCTCTGCGCTCTATGATAGCGCAATTCCAGATGGACTCGGCTGAAATCACGCTCATGCACGTGGTAGAGACGCCCTGGATACATCTCGGGTTGGACCGCGAATGGTTCGACTATCCCGAAGACGTATTCGACAGGGCGGACCCTGAGATACAGTTGGAGCATGAGTTGCGCGCCGAAGCCGAAGAAGTGATCGAAGAGGCGCGAGCGGAACTGGCGGACTACAACTATTCGGTTATGTCTGTGATTGAGGAAGGAAACCCGGCCACAGAGATTCTGGGCGAAGCCGAAAGAGGAGAGTACGACCTGATCGTCCTCGGAGCGACCGGCGCGAGGGATGCCAAGCATAACGTTCTGGGCAGCGTCTCGACCCGCGTTGCGCGGCAAGCCACGTGCTCTGTAGCCATCGTCAAGCAGGACTGAATCAGCTATCAGCCGTCAGCTATTAGCTATCAGCTATTAGCTATCAGCTATCAGCTTATAATCTGACCACCGACCACTGACTACTGACCACTGACGGCTGAGGGGGAGATATTATGAGAGACCACGAATCGGAAAAGAGAGAAAAGCTTCTCGACGACGAACTTGAACTACTGGCCGGAGAGGTGATGGAACTGAAACGCGCTCATCGCGCAGACCTCGACGAACTTAAATTGGAGTTCGAGACCCTCAAGCTGTTTATGGCCAGAGTCCATCCCGGCTTCGACGAGCAATACAAGGCTTTAAAAGAACAGGTGCGGCTCGAAATCAGCCCGGAGTGAACGCGAGCAGATCGATAGGATCGATGGCGCGGCAATTCGAGAGGAGTCTTTCATGTCCGATTGGCGCAGTCTCGCCCCGCGCCAATATATCCGATTTTATCTGAACACATACTCTCAAGCTGTTCTCTCGACTTCGCTCATCAGCGCCGCGTCAGCCTTCGACAGCCGTCTGCCCGGCCTGTAGCAAATCCGTAGCTGGCGCTGAATCTCAAAGCCAGCGAGAGGAACTACCGCCAGGTCTCCCGCTCCGGCTTCTCTCTCGACAGCGAAGCGCGAAACGAAGGCTACACCCATTCCGCTTATCACGGCTTCTTTGATGGCTTCGGGATGACCTAGCTCTACAACCCGCTTGAAAGCAACTCCTGCCTTCTCCATCTCCGTTTCGATCATGGCCTGAGTCGCGGAGCCTGCTTCGCGCTGAATGAAGGTTTCATCGGCAAACATTCTGACATCAGCCTGAGATGCTCTGGCGAAGCGATGATCGGGCGGCGTTATGAGAACTATATGATCATCGATCCAGGGGCGCGAAACTATCTCGCCCGTCACAAGATGCCCCCCGACGAATCCGAAATCCACCTCTCCCTGTAAAACCATTCGCTCTACCTTCACGGTGTTTTCTATGACAGACCGCAAAGCGATGTTCGGATAGAGACGATTGAACCGGGCGAGCAGGCGTGGAAGCAGATAGAGTCCGGGAGTCGTGCTCGCTCCGAGTCGCAGCGTCCCGCGTTCAAGCCCCTTGTATTCGTCCAATGCCGATTGCACGTCTTCGAGCGCAAACAGCGCCTTTCGAGCAACGGTCTCAAGTATGCGGCCGGCTTCGGTAAGCACCAGTCGACGGCCTACGTGTTCGAATAATTGAACGCCGAGTTCCGCTTCGAGTTGTTTTATATGCGCAGAGACGGTCGGCTGTTGCAGGCGCAATTCCCGGCCCGCGCGAGTGTAGTTGAGGTGGCGAGCGGCGGCCAGGAAAACTTTCAAGTGATGGAAATCCAATCTGTTACCTATCAGTATTCTCTATCGCAACCATCCAGACTATCTATTTTGCACGTCTCTGATCCGGTGATAAGATAAGCCCGCAATGCCAGTCGGTCAAGTCAGTCATAAGAAGGCAAAGAGGTTCAAAGACACTGTGACTAGATCAGGGTTTATGATTTTCGCGCGCGTCGCCTGCGAATTAATATTTATCATATCGGTCGCCGCCGCCTCGATACCCCTTCAGCAGCATCTTTCCACAAGAGCCGAAATCGGGCCGAATGTTCGCGTCAGCAGCGAGCAGGTTCCTCACATCGAGCCGTACATCGCCGCTCATCCTACAGATTCGAACAATCTAATTATCTCCGTCTCGCGATCGGTCAAAGACAAGGGGATCGTCGCTGATGCCTTTTTCACCGCGGACGGAGGAAAGACCTGGATCGCCGCGCCTCTGCCCCGCATGCAGCAGACGCTCTCCGAAGGCAAACTGAGATTCGCGCTCGACAACTGGGTGGCTTACTCAGCCGACGGGACGGCTTACTATTCGAGCCTGCTCAGTCTGAAAGCGCAGCCGGAATCGCCTATATGGGTATACCGCTCCGGCGACCGTGGCAAGACGTGGCAGGAACCGGCAGTGATTCCGGGGCGAGCGATTGACCATCCCGCTATCGTCGCTACAGGGCGAGGCGCAGACAAGCGCCTCTACATTGCAGCTTTGGCCTCCGGCAGAGACTCTCTCGTGGTTCCAAATCCCGTAGAGACATCGGGCATAGCCGTTTTCAGATCCGATGATGGCGGGCTTTCATTCAAGACTTCCGCCTTCATAGCGCCTGACAACCTCGGACACAATGCCATGAATCCGCTCGTCCTGCCCGACGGGTCTTTACTCGTCACGTATATAGATTTCCCCAACGCGCGGAATCAGCAGTTGAGTTCTTCGCGCGTCTACGCGGCGCGCTCAGGCGATGGGGGATACAACTTTGGTCTGCCTCAGTTTGTCGCTGAGAGAAGCAATCGAACAGACTCAGGGTTCTCTTACGGGCCACAGTTCGCCGTCGACCTTTCGAACAGTAGATACAGGGGGCGCGTCTACGCCGTTTGGAACGGCCCGGACAAGGACGGAGTTCACACTTATGTCATCCATTCATCCGACAGCGGACGAACCTGGTCGGCAAGAAGAGTTCTGAAAGCAGATGGCGCAGGCCACGCCGTCTTCGCGGCCCTGGCCGTTTCATCAAACGGCACTGTCGGAGTCGTGTGGATTCAGGACGAGAAAGTCGAGTCGAAGCCTCACAGCTATCGCGCGTACTTCGCCGCTTCGACGGACGGCGGAGAGACATTCACACAGGCTTACACCCTGTCTGACGCAATCTCTCAGGCAGACAGCGCGCTAAACAAAGAGACTCGTTGCCCTACGTGAGGGAGCATATTCGAGAGGTGGCCGCGGGGCGGCGACTACATAGGCATGGCAGCAGGGGCGGATGGCAGCTTTCATCCGGTCTGGATAGACAGCCGCGAAGGGGTCTTTCAGGTCTACACCGCCCGCATCGAGGTGCGAACAGTATCGAACCACAGATAACACGGATAACACAGGCCACAGAAACACACAGAAACACACGGAAAAATCCCGGCCCATGTAATCAAGCGGTCAGCGGTCAGCAGTCACTATGGAAACGATCTGTGTTATCTGAGTGATCTGTGGTTGATTCGGCGTGATTCGAAGTCATAAAGATTTCTTTCTTACTTGGTCATCATGAAAAAGGTCTGTGTGTTTCTGTGTGTTTCTGTGGCCGAAAAGGGAAGCATTATGAACCGCAAGTCACATTGGGAGAGCATCTATTCGACGAAGAATCCCACACAGGTGAGTTGGTATCAACAGCGCCCGGAAGTATCGCTGGAAATGATCGAAAGGACAAAAGTCGGCAAAGCAGCGAATATCATCGACATAGGCGGCGGGGCTTCGACTCTGGCGGATCATCTTCTGGCGATGGGGTTCGCCCGCGTCACAGTGCTTGACATTTCCATGGCCGCGATCCGCGCGGCGCAGGAGAGGCTGGGCCCTAAGGCCGAAGCCGTCGAATGGATCGAAGCCGATATCACCGAAGCCGTGTTGCCCGCGCGGAGCTTCGACCTATGGCACGACCGCGCGGTATTTCATTTTCTTATTGAGGAGAAAGACCGCAGGAAGTATGTCGAGCAGGCGACGCATGCGCTTAAAGACGCAGGGCATCTCATCCTGGCCGCCTTCGCTTCCGATGGCCCGACCCGATGCAGCGGTCTCGATGTTGTCAGATATACGCCCGAAGCATTGCAGGAAGAGATGGGAGGAGCATTCGAACTGATGGAAACCACCCGCGAAACTCATCTGACGCCCTCCGGCAGCGAGCAGAGATTCATCTACTGCCGCTTCAGGAAGCGATGATCTCTTCACTCTCTAATTGCATTCGGTTACGGCTTCACCTGTAGACGGGCGCTTCGTCACTCTTCGACTTCAAGGCTTTCGAGCAGTATATCCTGAGCGTGAGGGTCCGTCGCGTCGGTCATAACTTCTATATCGAGGCTAGCCCCTTCGGCAGCCGTCCCGCGCGCAGCCCGTATGAAGTGCTGGCGAAAATGCTCGGCCGATATATGAGAGAGCGCGCCGAGCCTCACCTTTACCCCAACCACTCTGCCTGCATTATGGTCGAGCCTGATGGCTTCGATCTTTCGCATAAGATCGGCTATGAGCGATTGTTCGTGCATAAGGATTCGACCTCACGATTTGTTCGGCCGCCCGTCCGTCTCAATCCGGGGGTTCCGGGGCGCGGACCATTCGCTCGGTTGCCACGACGGCTGCACGCGCCCCTCCACCACCCGGCTAAATTCAATCGTCCCTACAGGACGGGGGACGGTTTCAGTTTCTTTCAATGTTCGCGCCTCCGTGCGTCCCGCCCTTCCGCTATGAGCGATTGTTCGTGCATAAGGATTCGACTTCACGACCTGTTCGGCCGCCTGTCCGTCTCAACCTCTCTGAGCACTCGCTCGGCGACCTCTCGCGCTGCTCGCTCGACCTCTTCCGATAGCGCATCTCCGGCATCGAAAGATTTGCCTTCTATTCCGTAAACGATCATCGAAGCGGGAAGCCTGTCGAGCGCGCGGGCAAGCTCTATGGCTTCGGCGAGTCCGAAGGCATGCGTCGAATAACGGAAGAAGCCTTGAGGCACGGATTGACTTTGAACGTCGAGACGATGAACGGTTCCCGGCTCCGCACTCGACACGACCGCATCTACTATTATGACCCTGACTGCATCGGCCCACGCTTCGATCAATGCCGCGCCCTCGCCGGACGCTTCGATGATTTTGAAATCTCTTGATGCTTTTTCCTTCAACAATCGAGCCACCCGCAGTCCCGCCGCATCGTCGCCGCGATATGGATTGCCTATGCATATAACGTATGCAGGGGCGCGATTCGGAAAGGATGAAGGATGAGGGATGAAGGATGAACCGGATACCGGGCTCTTGTTTTCATCCTTCATCCTTCATCCCTCATCCTTTACGGAAACCTGCTTCTCTCTCGCATCACTGCTCCCTCTCTACTTCGAGCCGCAAGAAATGTGTCGCGCAGGAGATGCAAGGGTCGTAGTTGCGCACCGCCTGCTCGCACTTCCACTTCAGGTCCGTATCGGGCAGGTCTATATAATCGGGGACGAACTGCCACAGGTCGCTCTCTATAGTCTTCTGGTTCTGAGAAGTCGGCGGGACGATCTTCGTATCCACGATCATACCGCCATCATCTATCTGGTAGCGGTGGTAGAGGCTCCCGCGCGGGGCTTCGGTACAACTATAACCCGTGCCTGCGCGCGGACGAACTTCTACCGAGGGGCGGTCAGGCATCTCGTAAGCTTCGATTATGCGAATAGCTTCATCGAAGGCGTATAACACCTCCACGCTGCGAACTATTATGCTCTGAAAAGGGTTGCGACATACGGGCGAAATCCCTGCCTCGCGCGCCGCTTCTTGAGCAAGTGCTGAGAGCCGGTCGAAATTCAAACTGTATCTGGCCATAGGGCCGACGAAGTATTCGCCCCTTCCTGCTATCACCGAATGTAGGGCATTCGAATGTTCTACGTGCTCTTCGACAAATGTATCATCATAGTCGCGCGGCGATATATCCAAACCTTTATTGGAAACCAGTCGGCCTTCGTTGAACGGGTATTCATCGGGGTGACGAAGCGCGACGAATTCATAATCGCGCTCGAAATCAGGGAAGGGAAGCCGGGCCGTCCATCGGACAAGTTCACGGCCTCGGTCGCGCGCCCATTTCAATCGCTCAAGAAGCGGAGCGAAATCACGCTTTGCAGGCGCTTTGTAAAAACCGCCCACGCGCACGTTGATGGGATGAATCTCCCGCCCGCCCAGAAGCGACACGATTTCATTGCCTGTCTTCTTCAACTTCAATGCGGTCTCTACGATTTCGGGATGGTCTTTCGCCATACCGATGGCATCCTGATAGCCGAGAAAATCCGGCGCGTGCAACATCGCTATGTGCAGGACGTGACTCTCTATCCACTCGCCGCAATAGAGCAATCGGCGCAGGGCGCGCAATTGCCCCTCGACCTTCACGCCGAACGCATCTTCCATCGCGTGAACGGCGCTCATCTGATAAGCGACGGGACAGATGCCGCAGATTCGCGCCGTTATGTCAGGCGCTTCCGCAAAGTCGCGCCCGCGCAGGAAGGCTTCGAAAAAACGCGGCGGCTCGAATATCTTCAATTTGACATCCGTCACCCGCCCGCCCTTGACCTTTATGTAGAGAGCGCCCTCGCCCTCGACGCGAGCGAGATAACCTACCTTTATGGTCTTATTCTTCATGCTTTTCACTCTCTTTGCGAAACGGCTCGGCGTAAGCGTTGAAGCTCCGAAAGACGCGCACTATCTCGCCCTCTTTGACGCCGAGGCCGCTCCACCAATCGGAGAGCGAAGCGGTGTTAGGCGTCTCCATGGGGCCGAAGCACCCGTAGCAGCCACGATCGTATGACGGGCATATAGCGCCGCACCCGGCGTGCGTCACGGGTCCGAGACAGGGCGTGCCATGCGCAACCATCACGCAGACCGTGCCGCGAAGTTTGCACTCGACACAGACGCTGTGCGCGGGGGTGTTGGGCTTGCGGCCATTTAAGAATGCGCTTATGACTTCGACGAGTTGCGCCTTGTTTATGGGGCAGCCCTGTAGCTCGAAATCCACGCGCACGTGATCCGAGATGGCTGTCGATTTATCGAGCGTGCTGATATAGTCGGGCGTCGCGTAGACTACGCGGGTGAATTCCTTCACGTCTTTGAAATTCCTCAGCGCCTGTATGCCGCCCGCCGTAGCGCACGCGCCTATCGTGACAAGCCTTTTAGACGCGCGGCGGACCTTTTGTATACGCTCGGCATCATGCGGGGTCGTGATCGAGCCTTCGACCAGAGAGAGATCGTAAGGCCCCTTCATGACTGCGCGCGAGGCTTCAGGGAAATTCGCAATCTCTATCTCGGCGGCAAGCGCGAGCAATTCGTCTTCGCAATCGAGCAGGCTCAACTGGCAGCCGTCACAGGATGCGAACTTCCATACGGCGAGTTTGGGTTTGCGCTTTCTTTTCATATCTCGGAGATCAGCCATCAGCCATCAGCCGTCAGCCGTCAGCCGTCAGCCATCAGCCGTCAGGGCAAGTATTCAACCACAGATAACACAGATAACACAGATAATTTTTCTTTCTTCTATACTGCGCGCGGGGCCTGCATGAAAGTATTTCCAGAGAGGAACGCTTATGTGGAGTGCGCCGCCCTTTTTCTTTCTTCAAAGCTT
>JAKEHD010000423.1 GCA_022615215.1 Blastocatellia bacterium | reverse complement strand
TCAGCTATCAGCCGTCACTTTATAATCTGACCACCGATCACCGATTGAGCGTCCGCATAACAAAGCCCACGAGCGCCATCGCCATAAAAAGCGAGAAGGAGATGATCGTGATGATACGACCTGTGCGGCGCGGCGGCGTGTCCAGATAGTCGAGCTTCACCAGATTATCGCCCGTGGGCAACTCTAGGACGATTTCGCCATCCTCCTGGCCTGTGATGATTTCCGATGGACTTCCGTTCACGGTGGCCGTCCATCCGGGGAAGTTGAAGGTCCGAACGTGCAGGCGATCCGGCTCGCTCGATTCTACGCGAAGGGCGCGATGCTCCGTATCCCATCGCTCTATGAGGATGCGGCTTTCACCCTTTTCGGTCTCGGCCTTTTCTCGCTCGGTCAACTCCTCCACCTCACGCGGCCCCGTGCTCGGAATGGTGGCGAGGTTTGTGTGCTCTTCCGAGGGCACAAAGACGGGGTTCCAGGATTTAGGCACCACAACGGCCGCCGTGCTGAAGATGATTCCTCCTATCAGTATGAACAGGGCCAGCGAGCGAAACACAACTCCTGTCTTAGACGCGGGGACACGGAGACACGGGGACACGGCGAAAGAGACCCCTCCCCGCGTCAGTGCTCGCTCTCGAAGCGCGTTGAGAGCCGCCTGCGTACACGCTCCCGCCATCAGCGCCAGCACGAGAGTCGTTATCGAAAGCATTCGCCAGGAGAATATCCCTATATCGATCTTGGGTATCCATCGCCCGACCGTGTAAGAGAGGCTCGTCATTAGAAAGCTCGCCACGCACCCGCAGACGGTCCAGGACAAGACGCGCTCTCTGAGCCCCTCGGTCATCCTCACCATCCGCGGCCTGAAGAGCAGAAGAGCGAGGGCAGCCAGGATTATCAGGACCGTGTTGAAGGTCCAGGTGCCGTCGATCAGGTTGAAGAATCCGCGATGCCATGTCACGTAAGGCTCGGCGTAGACGAAGACGTAGCTGTCGTGATAAGGCCAGTTCTCTTCGATGTACTGGCGGCGTATGAGGTCTTGCTCGACTGCGGCAGAATAGAGATAGTAAGCCGACATCGCAAGCCCCACCGCCATCGCAAATGCCACAGCGATCAGGTTCTTCAAGCGCCGTCGCGTCAAAGAATAGACGAGCGCGAATACCCCGAAGGCCAGAGTGAACTGATATGCGGTCGGCGTGTGCGACCACACGAAGGCCGAATAAGCCCCGGCCAGCCCGGCCATATTTAAAAGCAAGCCAGAACGGGTCAAAGCCTGTTGTGGACGGATGAGTCGTTCGCCGAAGAGCATTATCAAGGGCATCCATATAAACCCCATCAACTCGGCCACAGCGCCTCTGTGGTACTGGTCTATAAGATGATAAGGCAGGAATATGTATGCAGCCATTGCGATGGCGGCCGCGCTGCGGTCCATCGTGCGGCGGGCGTAAAAGTATAGGGCCGCAGCGGAAGCTATCATCATAATCAGGTGCGCGCTCATTATGGCGCGCACCCACTCGCCCGCAAAGAAGTAGCAAGCGGATGTCAAATAGTAAACGCCCGGCGGGTAATAACTGGTCGTCGGCGCGCCGTAACCGCGATTGGTGTCTTCTTCCCATCGCGGGTATATCTCTCCCGACCCAAGCCCGTTGTAGAAGGATTTCATCTGTTCGAGTTGCAAATGCATGTCGTGTGTGAGCGGCATGCGCAAGAGAGGCAGATCGCCGCCCTCAGACGAGCGGCCCATGAAGAAGAACGGCAGCGTTGCAAGGACCGACAGCCCCACGCACAAAAGCGCAAGGGCCAGCCTCATCCTGCGCCCTCTGCCCGCTCCCCTGTGCTCTGCCACTGAAGGGGTTTTCGCGCTCGTCAACATCGATACAATCAAGCTCGCCAAAAATATATCCGGATGAAATCCCCTCCCTCATGGTCGGGGTACTGAAGGGACCGCTCGAAGAGACGTTGGCTTTAGGGGATTGACCGGCAACAATCGGGAATGCTAACACAATGCGCGCCTTACGGGAAACCTTCAGACGGCCGGATGGTTGGACAATTCGAGACCGACCGGGTTACTATTATTGAAGCTTTGATGACAGTGACCGAAAGAAGCCTTGATGAGCTTCTCTTGAAACAAGAACAGGAAATCGCTCGCGTCCGATGGGCGGCCTCTCCCCGAATTGGAATATGTCATTAGCGTCTTTCGGGACGCCCGATAAACGAGGAGGTCTATGAAAAGAGCGAAAATACTGCTGATATGCTTATCGATTCTCGGTTCGATTTGTCCCTCGCTCTATCGAGCCGAAGCCACCACTTCTTCGCCTGCCCTTCAAGGCGGAGGGCAGGTCGAACTCGTGCAGGTGCTTGCCGGCCTTTCAAGCCCGGTCTATGTGACGAGCGCGCGTGACGGGACCGACCGCCTCTTCATAGTCGAGCAGGCCGGTCGCATAAAAGTGCTTCAACCCGGAGGAGGCGCGCCGACCGTTTTTCTCAACATTACATCGAGGGTGATGGCAGGCGGAGAGCGCGGATTGCTAGGGCTTGCCTTTCATCCGCAATTTCGAAACAACCGCCGCTTCTACGTCAACTACACGCGCCAGCCCGACGGCGCGACCGTGATCGCACAATACAGGGCCTCGGCCGCGAACCCGAACGTGGCCGAGACGAATGAAACTGCGCTGCTCACCGTCGCGCAACCTTTCGCCAATCACAACGGCGGGATGATCGAATTCGGGTTCGACGGCTACCTATACATAGCCTTGGGCGATGGTGGGTCGGCAAATGATCCCGGAAATCGCGCGCAGAATATAAACCTTCTGCTCGGCAAGATGCTGCGCATAGACGTGGACACTGCCAATGGAGCGGTGCCTTATTCCTCGCCGCCGGATAATCCCTTCTTCGGGCCGACAGCCGGACTCGACGAGATCTACGCCTTCGGACTCAGGAACCCCTG
>JAKEHD010000422.1 GCA_022615215.1 Blastocatellia bacterium | reverse complement strand
AGCCGGAATAGGCTGACGGGGCCAGTCCTTTCCGCCTGAAGGCGGTACTCTCAACTCCGTTTTACTCTCTGACTGTAAGGCTTCCAGGTCAATTGGCACAAGTCGTCAGTCTCATGTCTGAAAGCTGACGGCTGATGACTGACGGCTGACGGCTGACTAAGGCTTCCCTGCCCTCACGGGGAAGGGTGGGCGCTTCGGTTGTTTGGACGGGTTCTTCTTCAGTTCTTCCATCACGACCTCAATCGCCTTTTCGAGTTGCGGGTCGCGCCCTTTGATTATCTCGGCCGGCAATTGCTCGACTTCGATATCGGGCGGCACGCCTTCGTTTTCCACAACCCATCCGTCTTCGGTCCATATAGCGAGGTTGGGCGCTGTGACACCGCCTCCGTCCATAAGAACGGGAAAACCGAGTATGCCGACCAGTCCGCCCCAGGTCCGCTTGCCCACCAGTTTGCCCAGATTGAGTTTGTGGAAAAGCCAGGGCAGAAAGTCGCCGCCGCTCCCTGCGGTCTCATCGATTATCATCACCTTCGGACCCTGAATCGAAGCCGTCGGCGTCTTCAAATCCGCTCCATAACGCATGGCCCAGTATGCGTTCATCGGGCGGCGCAATATGTCTACGTAATAATCGGCCAACTGTCCGCCTCCGTTGAATCGCTCGTCGACGATGATCGCTTCTTTGTGGGCTTGCGGGAAGAAATACCTTTTGAAGTACGTATGGCCGAGCGTCGTAGTGTTCGGCACATAAACGTAAGCCACGCGGCCGCCCGTAGCCGCGTCCACCTTTTTGATATTGCCTTCGACCCAATCGCGATTTCGCAGAGCGCCTTCATTTGCTATAGGCACCGCCGAAACCGTGCGCGCGCCCGAGCCGTCCGGGTTCGGGCCGACCGTTATCTCCACGATCTTGTTTGCAGTGTTTTCAAAGAAGCCGTAGAGGTTCACAGGCGGGCGAAGATCCCTTCCGTTGACCGCGAGCAGGTACTCGCCTTCTTTGACATCGACTCCGGGTTCTGTGAGGGGCGAGCGCAGTTCAGGGTTCCAGTTCAGGCCGCCGTAGACCTTCTTGAACCGATAGCGCCCGTTTGCGATTTCGTAATCAGCGCCGAGCAATCCGCCGGGGACGTTCTCAGGATTATGGAGACGGTCGCCGCCACCCACGCGATGATGGCCTACTGCGAGTTCGCTGCACATCCATTGAATCACGCGGTTCAAATCGCTGCGCGTCGCAAGGTGCGGGAGAAAGGCTTCGTATTTCTTTCGCATAGCGGGCCAGTCCGCGCCGTGGAAATTCGTCGCATAGAAGTAATCGCGATTGATGCGCCAGGCTTCGTGGAATATCTGACGCCATTCGGCGCGCGGGTCTATTCGCACCTCTATGCTGTCAACATTCATCTTGCCCTGGCCCGGCTGCGGCTTGGTCGCGGTCGCCACTATGCCGAAGGTGTTTCTCGACGTGTAGAGCAACTTCTTCTTATCGGCCGAGAGCAGGTAGCCGTGTACGTTCGGGAGGAAGGCTTCGTCTTTGCGGCCCTTGAGGTCATAGCGATGCAATGTCGAACTTCCTCCTCCGCCTCCGAGCGGGCCGCCCCCGCCGGACGCGAGTTCAAGATAATAAAACTGCCCGGCCGTGCCTGCTTGCAGATTGCTGTATCTGCCCGCAGGGAGCGGGATCGCGAGGATGCGATTCTGTATGCCTTCGAAGTCTATTGAGAAAGGCTCCGGGTCTTTCTTCTCTCCGGCGGGTTTCTCTTCTTTCTTCATGCCCTTCTCTTCGTCGCTCTCTTTTGCGAGCGGCGAGGGCAGGTCACGGCGCAGCACCGCGAGATAGAGCGAATTCGTGAGTTGCATATCGGCGTTCGACATGGCGAACCAATCCTTGACCGGGCCGGCGTCGGTAGAGCCGAAGAAGTACAGGTGCTTGCCGCTTTCGTCAAATACCGGCTCGCTCACTTCGCTCAGGCCGTCTGTGATTCGATAGGATTTGTCCTGCTCTATCGAATAGGCATGTACGGCTTGAATGGATGCCTTGCTGTTGAGCGTGTAGACTATCCACTTCGAATCCGGCGACCATACGTGTCGCGTGGTTCTGAGGCCGCTCGGGCCATAAAGAGGCTCCGAAGCGATTCGCTTGCACGCGCCGGTTTTCGTGTCTATCCAGTAGAGGCTCCACGAATTGTCGAGAAAAGAGATTTTCTCACTATCGGGCGACCATACGGGCGAGTCGTAAAAGCCCGCGCCCGCGAGAGGAAACCTTCGCACATCGCCCTTGCCGTCCTGACTGCGGATATGGAGTTCGTACTCGCCGGACTCGTCAGAGAAATATGCTATGCGCTGGCCGTCGGGCGACCATGCGGGAGAGCGTTCGTGTACGCCCGCCGTGTTCGTCAGGTTGCGCGGGTCGCCCTTTTCGGCGGGGACGGTTACGATCTCGCCGCGAAATTCGAAGACCGCGCGCGCGCCCGTAGGCGAAAGCGAGGCGTTGCGAATATAACGCGCGCCTTTCACATAACGCGGGCGCGTCTCGGAAAGGTCGGCCGCAACGCCTATGGTCAGCTTCTCGCTGCGATTCTTCTTTACGTCGAATACGTGAAGGTATCCCGCCTGTTCGTAGATGATCTCACCGTTTCCGGCCGAGGCGCTGATGATGGGGAAATCCGTGTGAGAAGTGAGTTGCTTGACGGCTTTGGTTTTCGGGTTGAATGAAAACAGGTTGAACTCGCCGTTGCGGTCCGAGCGGAAGTACACCGTGTCGCCTATCCACATAGGGTCGGCATCATTCGAGCGCCCGGCGGGCTGAGGAACTTTTTCGACCGAGTGATCGCCGAAGCGGTATAACTGAATCGTAGAGACCCTGCCGCCGCGATAATTCTTCCATTGATTGAAGGCTTCGCCGAGTGGATTGTAAGCCAGTTGGCTGCCATCGGGCGAGTAGACGGCCTTTGAGGCATTGGGGAGACTTAGCGCGGCAGGCCATCCGCCTTTGATGGGGACGGTGAATAATTGAGTGTAGCGCCCTGTGAAAACGGCCCTCGGAGATGTGAATAAAACCGCAGAGCCGTCGGGCGTGAATGCCTGAGCGATATCGGGTCCGGGATGCCAGGTGAGACGCACAGGCACGCCGCCCGTGACCGGCACTATGAATACGTCTGTGTTGCCGTCGTATTGCGCGCTGAAGGCTATCCATTGCCCGTCGGGCGAAAAGGCAGGATTCGATTCCACGCCCTCATCTGTGGTGAGGCGGCGCACCCCTTTGCCGTCGCGCCCCGCCACCCACAGGTCGCCGTCATATACGAAAGCGACATGGCTCTGGCTGATGGCAGGCTCGGCCAGCAGCTTCGTGTCGTTTATGTCGACATAAAGATTTCTTTCCTGGCCCTGCCCTGTCGAAGTCGAAGGCAGTGCGCATAGCAAGAGAGTCAGGTACATAATCGAATGGAAAAACTTTTTCATCATCGCAAGGTTCCTCATGATTTCCTCCTGTTGATGCGTGATCTTCTATTGCCGCAGGCGTCCAGCCCGCATGCGGCGGCGAATCGAGATTAGACTGAAACAACCCCTCCGCGAATTATTGAACGATACGCCTTTCAGGTGAGAATTTCAATTTAATGTGAGAAGGCAGGAGTATCGGTCTTTTTTCAAGCACTTGAACGTGAACAAGATGTCACGCCTCTTTTTTGACAATTTTGGTATTTTGTATAATCATTCTGTGGCGCAGGTTTAACAATGGCAAAACTGACATCCGACCAAAGCTTGCTGGAAGACAGGGCGCTGGAAACAATCGAGCGACTGTTTCGGCTGCGGAACGAAGCACAGGTTGGAATGTTCATTAATGAATCGCCTTTCCTGATTCCCATTTTACTCAAGGCAAGCGGCAAACTTGCCTCGTACTTTCCTCTGTCACAACTCATTCTTGAGGTAGCGCCTGATCCTGATGAAGAGGGCGAATCCGAGTTAGTTCTATATATAACTACAGAACTGCCGCCGCAAGAGGCCCACGCGAGGCTCAAGCAGTTTGACTATGATTGGTGGCTGGGAGTCGTTAAGACCGCGCGCGGCAGGCTCTGCATAACTTTGGAGTTTGTTTGAGTTTTGATTGGACAGAATATTTAGCCCTCGCCAAACAACTCGGCAGCGCAACGACCGTAGTTTCAACCGAAGAAGCAAGGCAACGTACCGCAATAAGCCGCGCATATTACGCAGCCTTCCACACAGCAAAGAGTTTTGACCCCTACGCCGTCGCAAAGATAAGCCGACGCGGGCGTGAAATAAAGTATGGAATCTTTTGCTTAGGAGAATTACGAAGTGGTAGCATCCTACTTGAGGAGTTATTGCAATGGAGAATCAAGACCTGTCTTACGAATTACTCAAGTATGAAAATCAATGGGTAGCTATATTGGAAGATGAAGAGAGGATTGTTGGATCAGGGTCAGATGCCTATGAAGCAAAACAGGACGCGGAAAGGCACGGTTATTCTGAAGTTATTCTAATGCGAGTCCGGGCGACAGATGTGTACTACGCTTTCCAATCAGGCAATGCGATATAAATATCAACGGATAAGGAGCAAGCAAGACCCGAATATAGTCATACTAGAGCCTATCATCCCTGTTGGTTTAAGGTATAAAGATAAACGCCTTGTAGTCACAGCTCTGATTGACTCTGGAGCAGAGTTGTGCCTTTTTCATTCATCCGTGGGCAAAGCCTTGGGGATCGATTTACATAGTGGACGAGAAGAGCATATTAAAGGTATCGCACTTGATGTAGTTCCCGCCTATATGCATAAGATTCAACTCGTCCTGAGAGGCGAGCCCGCTATAGATATGGAAGTAGGTTTTATGGAACTCGACCTGATCCCGGACGGCGGGCTTTTAGGTCAACAAGGATTCTTCGACGAGTTTGATATTAGATTTCAGCGTTGGCAGAACGCTATTCATATAACCCGTAGGAAAGGTTGGAAAACACGCTGAGTATATGGCGCAATAAATCCTTAGCGGGTTAGAAAGTTGCGGCGCTTGAAGAACAGTCGCGTGAAGGCAGATTATCAAGCTGACCTTGATAAATTGCCCACCTTGACGACAAGCACTTTATTGAAAGCCGAAGACTTGATCGCCAATCTCAAGAGCCTTTAGATCAGTACACCGATCGAGTGAATCGCTCTCTACGATCTGAAACCCATCAGGGAACCATCACAGGATAGTCTCTTTCGCGCACTGTCCCGGAGAAAAGCCTCTCTGTTAAACTAGCTGTGTCGGAAACGTTTTCGGTATGGTTGCCTTTTGATGAAAAGCAGACTCAAACGCATGGCTTTCTGGTCGCTCGGATGGAGCTTCATTCTCCTCGGCATAGCAGGGCTGTTTCTGCCCGTCCTTCAAGGGATACTCTTTTTATTGATCGGTCTCTCACTGCTTTCGACCGTATCACCATGGGCAGGAAGATTGCTCGCGAGAGTGAAAGGGCGATTCCCGCGACTGCACGGCAAGCTCGATGAGGCGAAGGTGAAGGCCAGGGAGTGGCAAGTCTGGTTGTTGAAGAAGCTCAATCAGGCGAAAGCCAAAAACGCGCCGGTGGAAGCGGCAGTCAATGAAGATAATCCGCCGGGCGATTAGCAATGGAGTAGTTCCATAAGCTGGAAGGCAAAAGGTAAAAGGTAAAAGTGAAACCGCGATACTTTTGCCTTTTTCCTCTTTCCTTTTTCCTTTTTGACGGGAGGAACTTTTGATGCACAGCACCGCCATTTTCACACTCATATTCATGGTCGGCTCTGTTGGCATTGCGAATCTCTTCGGCGGAGGCGATGCCAAGGATGACCTTCACGCATTGTTTGACGAAGACTGGCAGTGGAGGCTTGAGCAGTTTCCCGAAGCGGCGACCCTGCTCGGCGATAATCGTTATAACGACCGCCTGACCGATCTGTCATCGGATGCCATAGAGCGGCGCAAACGCCACGAACGAGAGATGCTCGACCGCATACAAAAAATAGATCGCTCGAAACTCGCGGGCCAGGATCTGATCTCTTATGATTTATTCCTTCAAGATAAAAAACTCAACGTCGAGGGCGAGCGGTTCTCCTCAGAGCTTATGCCCATAAACCAGATGGAGGGCGTTCAATTATCGTTTCCGCAACTGGCCGGGTCCACACCTTTTCGTAACTCGGAGGATTACCAAAAATATCTCGCGCGCCTCGCGGCTTTTTCAAAACAGATAGATCAGATAATCGAATTGATGAAGCGCGGTATCGAGAAAAAATGGACTCAGCCCGCCGTGCCGCTCCGCTCCGTCCCATCTCAAATCGAAGGACAGATAGTCTCCGACCCGGCGAAAAGCCCTCTCGCAAAACCTTTCGCTGACTTTCCTCAAGAACTCTCCGCATCTGATCGCGCACGTTTTACCGCAGACGGCGGCCGCCTCATAGCCGAATCCGTTATGCCTGCGCTCGAAAAGCTTCAAGCCTTCTTCAAGGATACTTACCTTCCGGCTTGTCGCCGCGAGATCGCCGCCTCTTCCCTTCCCGACGGCGAGGCTTATTATTCGTACTCGATAGTGCGAAATACCACTACCAATCTCTCTCCAAAAGAGATTCACGAAACAGGCAAACGCGAGGTCGCGCGGATTCGCAAGGAGATGGAAGCCGTAATCCGGCAGGTGAAATTCAAAGGATCGTTTCAGGAGTTCCTGACCTTCCTGCGCACCGACCCGCGATTTTATTACACGAAGGCCGAAGACCTCGTCCGGGCTTATCGCGACATCGCAAAGCGCGCCGACGGAGAACTGCCTGAACTATTTGCCGAGCTTCCCCGGACACCTTACGGTGTGCGCGAGATTCCCGATTACGAAGCCCCCGCGCAGACGACCGCTTATTATCAACCGAGCGCGGCGGACGGCTCGCGGGCGGGCTATTACTGGGTCAACACTTATAAATTGAACACGCGGCCCAAGTACGAGATGGAGGCGCTCTCTCTTCACGAAGCCGTCCCCGGACATCACTTGCAAATCGCCCGCGCGCAGGAACTCAAAGGGTTGCCCGATTTCCGGCGCAACGCGGGCTATACGGCTTACGTCGAAGGATGGGCGCTTTACGCCGAAAGCCTCGGCTCGGACATGGGATTCTACACGGACCCTTACTCGAAGTTCGGCCAGCTCACTTACGAGATGTGGCGCGCCTGCCGGCTCGTCGTCGATACAGGGATGCATGCCTTAGGGTGGAGCCGCGAGCAGGCGATAGATTTCATGAAGGAGAACACCGCCAAGACCGAAAACGACATCATAGTAGAGGTTGACCGTTACATAGTATGGCCGGGCCAGGCGCTCGCATACAAGCTCGGCGAATTGAAGATAAAAGAGTTGCGGACCAGAGCCAGGCAGGAGTTGAAGGACCGTTTCGACATAAGAAGGTTCCACAACGCCGTGCTCGACGATGGGTCGCTGCCACTCGACCTTCTCGAAAAGCGAATCGGAGAATGGATAGTGGAAGAGAAAAGGAAGGAATGAAGTTTGATATGCGCTGTTTACGAAGAAATAATTTTGTCAATGCGGGGCTTGGACTGCTGGCCCTGCTCTCTTTGATTGCGTGTTCGGCCGCTACTGATTCCGGTCCCGCAATCAGCAATGACTCTGCTTCGAGCAACACGAGAGATGCTATGAATGATTCGCAGGAAAATCCGCCCGCCGTCGAAGTGGACCGCCGCCTCGTCTCGGCCAACACCAAGTTCGGGTTCAAACTCTTCGCAGAACTTACTGAAGGCAAGGCCGACGAAAACGTCTTCATATCCGGCGCGAGCGTCGGTCTCGCTCTGGCGATGACCTATAACGGGGCCGAGGGCGAGACCAAAAAAGCGATGGCCCGCGCGCTCGGACTTGAGGGAATGAGCCTTGACGAAATAAACCTGGCTTACGCTCGACTAAGAGCATCGCTCGAAAAGATCGACCCGAAGGTGCGGCTCCAGATAGCCAATTCTCTATGGGCCAGGCGGGGCCTTCGGTTCAAGCCTGAGTTCATCAGAAGAAACAAGGAGTTTTACGGGGCCGAAACCACCGAGTTGAATTTCGATGACCCGAACGCCGCTTCGACCATAAACGCCTGGGTCAAGGAAAAGACCGGCGGAAAGATAGACAAGATAATCGAAAGCATCGAGTCCGACGCCATCCTGTTCCTCATCAACGCCATATACTTCAAGGGGACATGGACCGTCGAATTCGATAAGGCCAAAACCAGGGAAGAAGATTTCACTCTCGCTTCCGGCATACAGAAGAAGCGCCCTATGATGAGACAATCGGGCCGATACCTCTACTTCGAAGGCGAGGACTTTCAGGCCGTCAGCCTCCCCTACGGCGAAGGCCGCGCGAGCATGTACATCTTTTTGCCGGGCAAGACATCGGGACTCGGAAAATTCTGTAAAGGCTTGAACGGCGGGAACTGGGATAGATGGATGTCGCAGTTTGAAAAGGCGAAAGGCGAAATCGTTTTGCCGCGCTTCAAGCTTGAATACGAAGAGACGCTGAACGACGCTCTCAGGGCTTTGGGGATGGGAGTGGCTTTCGATCCAAATGGAGCGAATCTATCGGGGATGATCGGAACCAATGGAAATGCCTTCATAAACGAGGTCAAGCATAAGACCTTCGTGGAGGTGAACGAAGAGGGCACAGAGGCCGCCGCCGCAACTTCGGTAGGGATATCCGTGACTTCGGCGCGACCGCCGGAAAAGACTTTTCGCATGGTGATCGACCGTCCGTTCTTCTGCGCCATCAGAGACAATCGGACGGGCACCGTGTTATTTATGGGAGGGATAAACGATCCTGAGTAGAAGCTTATCTGTTGATTGAGAAAGAGAGCATGCTCAAGCGCACTTTTTGCCACATACCGGGCATAAGCATTTCCGCAGAACAGCGGCTATGGTCGTCGGGCATTCACTCGTGGGATGCCCTCAGCCGGGCCGACGGGGTGCGATTGCCGCGCAAGGCGGCTGCATCTCTTATGCCGCACATCGAGAGATCGTTCGAGGCCCTTGAAGAGCACGACCCGAACTATTTCGCAGAGCTTCTTCCGTCGAATCAGCACTGGCGCTTGTTTTCGGATTTCAGGCGCTCGATAGCCTATCTCGACATCGAGACGACAGGGCTCGGATACCAGGACGCGATCACGACCATAGCCGTCTATGATGGACAGGCGATTCGTTGTTACGTGAGAGATCGGAACCTTGATGATTTCAAGCGCGACATACGGGAGTACGCCCTCATAGTCACATACAACGGCAAGTGCTTCGACGTGCCTTTCATAGAGAGCCATTTCGGCATCAATATGAATCAGGCTCACATAGATTTGAGATACGTCTTGAAGGGTCTCGGCTATACGGGCGGGTTGAAAGGGTGCGAAAGGAAATTGGGACTCGACAGAAAAGACCTGGCCGATGTCGACGGTTATTTCGCCGTTTTGTTATGGAGAGATTTCATAAAGAACAGGAACGCGCGCGCGCTTGAAACGCTGCTCGCCTACAACATTCAGGATGTCGTGAATCTCGAAACCCTGCTGGTGATGGCCTACAACATGAAACTCGAAGAGACTCCCTTTCGCGACCGCCTTCGATTGAAGTTGCCCGCGCCTCCCGGGCTGCCCTACGAAGCCGACCGGAGAACCATAAACAGGATCAAAGGGGAGAATCTCTGGATGGGAGGGGGATTTACGAGGTGGCGCTGAAATCAATCGGGAAAAAACTCTTCATCCTTCGAAGCTCACCATCGGTCGAATGAAATCAAATCTTCATAAGTCTCGGCGCGGCGCGTGAGAGCGACTTCGCCCGATTCTTTGACCATGACGACTGCTGGACGCGGACGGCCGTTGTATTGCGAAGCCTGATCTAATGCATAAGCGCCGGTGTTGAGCAGCGCGAGCACATCGCCCACATCCGTGCCTTCGGGCAGCAGGCGATAGTTGGGCAATCGCCCGCCGTTCTCCAGGTCGAAATAAACGTCGCCCGAATCGCACAGCGGCCCTGCCACCTTGTAGGGCGCGGTGTGCGGCATATCGGCGCGCGAGGCCGAAACGAGATGGTAGTACCATTTGTAAGTGGCCATCGAAATCATCAGCGAATAGCCCGCATCGGTCAAAAGCCACGTGTCGCCCGTTTCGGGTCTCTCTTTTGTATTGCAGACGCGAGTGAGCAACAGCCCCGCATCCCCGATAATCCGGCGGCCCGGCTCCATCACTACGGTCAATCCTTCGATCAATCCCTTCTCATCTGCTTCTACGGCCTCCTTGAGGGCTGCCGCGATCACTTCGCCCGCATCGAGACGGGCTGAGAGCATATTGCGTTCGCGGTCGCCTATCTCTTCGACCATAGCGGTGTCGGGCAGGTAATCTATAGGAAGCCCGCCGCCTATGTTTATGTGAGTCAGACGATGGCCGGTCTTCTCATTCAAGTCGGTGAGCAGACGCCACATCTCGGCGAAGGCTCGCGCGTAGGGCTGCGGGTCGGGCGTCTGCGAGCCTACGTGTATGTGTACGCCCGCGAGATTGACGGCATCTCGCGCGGCGAGCGCCCGGTTGAAAGCCTCTTCGAGCAGCGAAGGAGAGAGGCCGAACTTCGAGGAGAGAAGCCCCGTCTGAAGCCCTATGTGCGAGCGGGTGACGATTTCGGGGACGATCCTTATGGCGATATTGGCGCGCAGGGATTCTGCGCGAGCGACCCGCGCTATCTGGTCGAGTTCGTATAGCGAATCGACGTTCGTTGCGAGCACGCCGTAATGTATTGCATCGCGTATTTCGTCATCGGTCTTCGACACGCCGTTGAAGACTATTTGATCGGGACGAAAGCCCGCTTTTTTCGCCTTGAAGAGTTCGCCTCCCGAATTCACTTCGATATCGCCTCCCGCGCGAAGCACTGCGGCGAGCACAGCCATGTTCGAGTTGGCTTTTGCCGCATAACAGAGCTTCACGCGCGGGTGAATGCGTTCTACGGCCTGCCTGAGCGCGCGAGTGTTTTCGACTATGCGTTTTTCCGAGAATACGTAAAGCGGCGTGCCGTACTCCGAGGCAAGCTTGAGCGCGTCCACGCCGTCTATTGCGAGGCGGCCGTCGCGCGCCTTCAGATAATCGGGCAACTCGGTCTGTGATCGTTCTGCCATCAATCGCTCCGTGTCTACAAGTTGAGCGATAAATTGTAGGCGAGCGCGAGCGGGCTTGCAATTGAGTTTCGATTGAAGAGTTCGACGATACGTAGATTGAAGAAGTTTTTATTCGCCGCGAGCCGTAACATTGCTCAGACTCCGTTCTCTTGTCGTCTGGCCAGGAGTCGGGCGCGGATGCCTGCTGAGGGAAAGCGTTTCTCGTTCTCAGTTCTGATGCGCTCTGCTTCGGATTCGCGCTGCTGGATATAAGCATCAACTTCAGCGCGGTTGTATAAGTAATAGTTAATGACCGCATAAACATCGACCAGGTCGAGCGTAGGATAGCTCATTACAATCTCTTCGGGCGAAGCGCCTTGATTGAAGGCATAGACGACCGTATCAAGAGGAACACGGGTCTTGCCGACGCGTAACACCCTTTGCTCATCGGTTCCAAGCGGCACAGGCGGGGCTTCGATTATCAAAGACATCTGCCCACTCCTTTCTACAACTTTACCAAAGTCAGCATACAGCAGCGCATCCATTTCAGGCAATCGACGCGCGGCCAAATTCTTGTCTTAATTCCTCTAGCAGATCATCTCTGATCCGGGTCGGTCTTACCAACGCCGTCCGGCGCGCGATAACCGGGCCTTGCCCGCACGGCTACGTTTTTGCGGCTGGCGCGAACCCGAATCCGGCGATAGCTGCCGTCGCGCGCCGCGTTCGAAGGATAGTAGCCGAGCATGTATTGAGTGCGAAGCTCATCGGCAATCTGAGCGAAAGCCGCAGGCAGCAACCCGAGCGTGTCGGCCCGATGCAGCTTTCCGCCCGATCTGGCAGCCAGGTCTTTCAAGTATGCATCGGCAGTCCTGTATGCGTTGTCGAGCATGACGGAGATGTTGTCATCAGGGGGTCCGGGCCGACGCGGATTTGGAGCGTCGCTCGGAGGCAGGCCGCCTTCCGAATCGCGCTCGTCGGGGAAGCGAGGGTCTGCGCGGCGGTTATCCGGATAGCGCCTTCCCCCGGGATAGCCTTCGTCGCGGTCGGTTCGTGTGCCGGGTCTTCTCGCCGGAGGAGAGGGCAACTCCCAGGGGTCTTTTTTGCCGCCGGTTCGCCCGCCGGGTATGGGACTATCGCCCCCCGGAACAGTCGGCGGCGTAGTGATGACGGGCGGGCCGCTCAGTATGATGGGCGGGCCTGTCGATTCGCCTCCCCGCTGCTGGTCGCGTGCGAGTTGTTCGGTCTCTGCGCGAGTGTCATAGCGAATCGGATAAACGATCACCCCGGATTCTTCAACCTCCCGGATGTTGTCTTCATATCGAGATGAATCGCTCCGCCAGTCCACCCCGTCTGTGAAAATGACTATGGCCTTGCGTCCCGCAACATAGCGCAACGATGAAAGCGCAAGCCGCACCGCGTCATAAAGCCTGGTCCCCTGTCCCGTTTGCGTCCTTTCGATGGCCGCTTTGAGCGCCGCGCGGTCGCTCGTGAAGTCGCCCAGGTCGCGCACCTGATCGTCGAATGAAATCACCTTGACCCGGTCATCAGGCTGCAACTGCTCGACGAATGTTTTGGCAGCGCGCTGAATCTGTATGAGCTTCTCCTGCGTGCTGGCGCTTGTGTCGAGCATGAGCGCGACGTGAAAAGGTTCCTTGATAGTGGCGAAGAAGACCACCTCTTGTTCGACGCCGTCTTCGTATACGGTGAACTCTTCCTGTCGCATGTCGGGGATATAAAGCCCATTGCGGTCGCTCACGACGACCGGCACAGTGACCAGCGTGGTGTCGAGCTTGACTGCATCCTGATCGCGTTTATCGTCGTCGGCCGTTTGTTTGCTCTCTTGGGGCTGGGCTTCCTTCTTCACAGGCTCGCCTCGCCGCATGGGGCGGCCGGACTGGGCCAGAGCGCCGACGGTCAAGATCAAGGCGATTAAAGTTGCGATGCAGGATTTGGGTGCGGAGCTTTGCATGGTTTGACGCTCCTTTCTGCGCATTACAAGAACGCATCGAGCAAGTGTACTTGCGGGAATTATGACGACTGAGTTCATCGGGCGCGCATCGAGCGGCGGACAATTCAACAGGCTCTTTCTCATCCATTATGGCTTCGATAGTCTTCATAATCATGCAGAAGGCAGTGATAATGTATCACGCATATCTTCGCATATACCTCTTACGCTGGCGCAGGGATGCCCGGTTGCTTACATATCCTCGCCGCCGTGTAGTCAGGAATCTCCCGATGACGCGGCACTGAACTGCGACGGCTGCGGGCCGGGTTCTCCCAAATCGAATGCTCTCCGCCCTCTCGCGCCAGCCGGCAACCGTGCTGACTTAAATGTCTGACCAGATCACGGCGCTTCATGGCGCAGTACCTTGTGGCACAAGGGTGATGCGAGAGGCAGCCGTCAGTAACAAGTGTATCGGTTCTTCTATATCGGCGTCAGAATCGCTACAGGTCGGATCGGGAGAAGGCAACGGCTCGCCCTGAAGGAGGTTGGTTTCTGCCATGTCGACCAAGGCGCTGGCCAGCATCCGGCGAGCCTCCTCCAGGTTCTCACCGAAGGTGATGACGCCTGGGAAATCCAACACTTCGGCATGGACACCTTCGTCCAGGTATTTGTACATGGCTTTATAAGTCAACATGCGCGAGCTCCCGTTAAAATCTCAGTCACCTGAGCGCCATGTGCCAGGAGATTCAGGACATCCTCAACCGTCAGATGCGTTTCCTCGATGACCGGCTTCCCCACCATCGCCCTGGGATTGAAGGCGATGCGCTCAAGTAGTCGTTCTCCGTCATCATTGTTGCGTTCCTTCTTCATCATACAGCCAGCCGGGAATGGTGACAACGATCCAGGTCATTGTCTGCTTCACATCCTTCGTGATGAAAACGATCATCAGCGAGGATATATACTGCGTGCGGGGTAAAATGGGAGTTTATCCTGGGAGCGCAGGCATCCTGCCTGCAAGTGTTTCCGCATGCAAGGTATT
>JAKEHD010000421.1 GCA_022615215.1 Blastocatellia bacterium | reverse complement strand
GGCGGGTAATGCTGCGACCTGAATTTTGGAACGTGTATAAAAGTCATCAGGTGATACCCAATGAACATAGCCGCTGCCGAGATACAATTTATCGAATGCTACAACGATGACAAGGCCGCATTCTTCGATCAAGTCGAATTCTTCTCCGCTCTCGATACATTGCTCGGTCTGTTGCTGTCACAAGAGGCGGGCTACCCGACACGACCCACAGATGGTGTACTTCTTGAATACGAGGAGCGAAATGAGACGATGTTCTTTGCAGCCGGAGTCGCGGTGATGATCGAAGATCAGCGCGTCGAGCCGGTCACATTTCGTTTTGAATTCAACTCTGATGCGTGCTCGATACGATCAGGTCACGTCACATTCGGCTCTGAGCCGCATTCAATAATTCCATACGGATCCAGCGAGCATCGCAGGTTAGTTAAATCTCTCCTTGCAAATCCGCATGAACACAGGATGTGGCGTCATCAGTTCTTCCGCAGCATGGCGGGCTGGTCTTCTGTGCCGAATACCAGCGAGTAGGCGGCCATATCAGTTTTCATTATATTGACGAGACGCCGGAAGCAAGCATCGACATTGGGACAGCAGCAAAAATTTTGAATTTAGCCTTCTGCCTGTAGAAGCTCTATCCGTCTATGAGCAGAAATCATCCCAGGCATAGAGGTCTGTGAATACATCCCAGGCGTCTTTTATCTTTCCGTCCTTTATATGCACGACCAACGCCAGGTTTATATCCAGCGCCTTTTCTCCTCGCGTTCCCGTCAGCCGGTCGAGGTTGACTGCATGCTTATCGCTTGCAGTTATATCGTGCAGTTCAGCCTTGAAGGTGCCGCCGCTCAATTCCATCAACTTCCCGAAGAACCCGAATATCTCTTCGTGGCCCCGGTAATCTCCCGCAAGGGCGCTCTTGCCCGGAACGTGCCATACCGCATCTTCAGCGATTATTTCCTTCAGCGCGGCAATGTCGCCTTCAGAGAAAGCCTTGTTCGCGCGCCTCATAATCTGCGCATTAGGATGTTCAGCCATTGATTTCTCCTTGTGTCATAGCGGCCAGCAGGGTTCTATTCTTTTACTGCCTACTACATAGCCAAACCGCCGTCGGCCTGTATGACCTGGCCCGTGATGTAGCGCGCATCTGCCCTGCCTATTTACTCCCCCCTTGCTTTACCGGCCCAACAGTATCCCATTCGGAAGTATCATCTTCGGTTTCTTGTCCTGATGTATCAACCAACACTCTCAAATCAGATTCAAACCCTGCTCGTTTTAGCTGCTCGATAGGATCCCAACCGGGCGGCGGTGGAGAGACATTCATTCCTTCCCAGTGAAGGCCGTTTTGGATCCACCTTTGACGCAATTGGGAATGACTCAGAGTCGCATCATCATACCCAAATTCGGTATAGCAAGATGGACATATATTAAAGTCCACAGGCGGACCTGCCAGTTTATCGTATCCGCATACGGGACATCTATACATAATCTCTACCACCTAAAATCTGTCTCCTGCCTTCTGCCCTCTACATAGCAAGGCCGCCGTCGGCCTGTATGACCTGGCCTGTGATGTAGCGCGCGTCGTCCGATAGTATGAAGGCTGCTATGCGCGCCACTTCTTCCACAGTCCCGTAACGGCCGAGCGGTATCTGCTCGATCATCTTCTGTCTGTACTCTTCGGCAAGCCCGCCCGTCATATCGGTTTCAATCAGGCCGAGCGCAAGCGCATTCACAGTGATATTTCGGCGGGCCACCTCTTTTGCGAGCGCCTTCGTGAAACCTATAAGCCCGGCCTTCGACGCCGAATAGTTGGTCTGCCCCGCCATCCCAACGACCCCGCTTATGGAAGAGATGTTGAGAATGGTTCCTCGCCTCTGACGCACCATGACGGAGACGGCCGGTTTGGTCACGTTGAACACGCCGCTCAGGTTCGTGCTTATGACCGCGTTCCAATCGTCTTCGCTCATCATCATTATGAGCTTGTCGCGGGTTATACCGGCGTTATTGACCAGATAATCTACAGAGCCGAATTCGGCCTTGACCTCTCGCACCATGTTTTCGGCCGCTGAGGCGTCGGCTACATCCGCCTGAAAAGCGAGCGCGCGCCCCCGTGCGCCTTCGATTTCAGCCACAAGCTCGTCGGCCTGCTCGCGGCTACGGGTGAAGCTGAAAGCCACACCAGCGCCCCGACGCGCAAGCTCTTTCACTATGGCCCGGCCTATGCCGCGCGTGCCGCCCGTCACTATCGCTGTCCTTCCCTCGAACTCTGACATCTATTTTCCCCCGTTTCAGAAACGATGAAGGATGCTGGGGTGCTCGGACCCTGACTTTACTGCTCCTCTGCCCCCCTGCTCCCCTGCTCCCCTGCTTCTTTTCATCCTTGTATTAAGACCTCTTGCCGCCTGGCCGTAAGAGATTCGATTCTTCGCTCGTTCACCTCATACCCTATCCCCGCGCCTTCGGGCGCTCTTATGGTGCCGCTGCCTGAAACCGTCACAGGAGGGGCGATAATATCCTCCTCCCAGTAACGCTCCGATGCCGATACGTCGCCCGGCAATACGAATCCCGGCAGAGTGGACATCGCTATGTTATGCGCCCGCCCTATCCCTGATTCGAGCATGCCGCCGCACCAGACAGGCACGCCCTCGCCCGCGCAATACTCCTGAATCAAACGGGCCTCCGAGTGACCGCCCACACGGCCGAGCTTGATATTGACGATCTTGCAGGAGCCAAGCTCGCGGGCATGGCGCGCATCCTCCCTGCTCAAGATCGATTCATCAAGGCACAGGGGAATCTTCAGTTCGCGCTGCAATTTGGCGTGATCGATCAGATCGCCGGGCGCGAGCGGTTGCTCGATCATCATAAGATCATACTCGTCAAGCTGCTTCAACAGGTCGAGGTCTTCGAGGCTGTAAGCCGAATTCGCATCCACAGAGAGGCGTATCGAAGGGAACTTCGAGCGGACGGCATCTACAAGCTCCAGGTCGCGGCCTGGCTTGATCTTTATCTTGATCCTCTGATAGCCGCTCTCAAGTTCGCGTCTCACATTTTCGAGCAAAGCGTCGGTCGTCTCCTGCAAGCCTATCGAAACGCCGCAGGCGATCTCTGCTTGAGTCCCTCCGAGATGCCGCCACAGGGGTCTCCCTTCAAGGCGGGCTTCGAGATCCCAGACGGCCGTTTCTACCGCGCCCTTCGCCATGAGGTTTCCACGAATAGGCGATATGGTCTCTCGCACATCGGAAGCGTTTTCCACTCGCGCCCTGGCGATCAGCGGGCACACGAAATCGGCAACCGCCAGCCACGCGCTATCTATAGTTTCGTGATTGTAAAAAGGGCCTTCGGCTGCGGTGCATTCGCCATACCCGTAAGCGCCCGACCGGTCGAAGACCTTCACTAAAAGGATGCGGCGGCGCGTGGTCCGCCCGAAGCTGGTCTCAAAAGGCCACTTGAGCGGCAATTGAATCTCTCGGAGTTCGACTCTTTCCAGTTGCAATGTGATCACCTTTCATAATGATGCATCGCGCATCACGTATCACGCATCATCAAACGAAGACCAACCACAGATTACACGGGAGCGGGGGAGCGATTCGGAAAGGATGAAGGCGGAAGGATGAAGGATGAAAACCAGAGTGAAGCTATCTCGTCATCCTTCATC
>JAKEHD010000420.1 GCA_022615215.1 Blastocatellia bacterium | reverse complement strand
GTCGCGTAATCGCCTGGTCGCGTAATCGCCTGGTCGCGTAATCGCCTGGTCGCGTAATCGCCTGGTCGCGTAATCGCCTGGTCGCGTAATCGCCTGGTCGCTCATAAGTACGCTTCCGTCCGTTGCCCTCCTCCCTGACGGTTGGAGTAATGAAGGGCCTTGATTAAAGAACGACGGACTACTGACCACGGACAACGGACAAATCACGCATCACGCTCATTTCACCTCTTTGATATCGGTGGGTTTCACAAAGAGTTTGTCCGGCACGTTTTCGTTGAAGCGAACCGAATCGTAAGCGACGCGCGCGCTCTGCTGCCCCTCCCGATAGAAGTCCTGTATCGCGGGAAACATAATGCCCTGATAGCTGACCCATCGGGCATAGCGCACCTGGTCGTTGGTCGTCCCTTCTTCGCCAACGGATTTGTATTCCATCATAAGCGGCAGGTGCGAGCGCAAATCGAAATGCAAAGTCACCGATTCGCCGTCTTTAGACTCTATGCGCACAGCATGAGAGAATGTGTTGCGCCACACCTCGCGGCGTCCTATGAAGACCAACTTGACGCCCGGCTCTTTCCAGATGCGCCGGAGGACGTTGTCTATGTCGTGGCGCATGCCCTGTTGAAATCGCTTGACCTGCTCTTCGGTCTGATCGCGGATCATCTTCTGCTGCGCGTCATATATCCACCCGGAGTCCCCGGAATTTGTCTGAATGAATTTCGTTTTTCCTTTGCTGAATTCCGTGCGCTCGGTCTCGGGGTAGACGATCGTATCGACGAATTCCTGTGGAAGCCCCGGCGCGCCTTTCGCAAAAGGCGTATACTGGCCGTGACTGACGAGCGTGCGAACCTGCAAATAAGCGTCGCCGCCGCGCGCTTTTATGGCTTCGCGTATGAGCGAGGCCGCCTGTTCGGGTCCGTTCTCTTCGTCATCCTGAGCGAAAGCACGGGCTTGCAACATTGCTGCGATTGCAATCAACAACAAAACAACGGCGGGTTTGATCGTTCTCAAAATTCATCCTCCAGTGACTTCTCAAAGCGTTTGATGAATTATAACACCCGCCTGCCTCTGGAAAACAACCCTGTGACTTTTCAGCCTGAGAATTAAATACGAGGGACCACTCTATCGGAATTTTTTCAGATATTTTCATCCTTCGTTTTGCTGAAGCTTTTACCATCGCGCTGCCATCTGTCGGGACCGGCCAGGTCGTAGCGGCGGCGGCTGACTTCGAGGACGTCGCCGTTCCATCGCCTCTTGCGAAAACCGAGCAGGTGGAAAATTTGAAGCGGGAAGAGACGCGCGAGACGCGTGTTGACTACCAGTATCCTGTCATCCTCGCGGTGGCGGCGCACGCCCGGCAACAGGTGCATGTAATCTCCCACCCTCAGCCGCCTGAGCGCGCGCGAAAGTTTTAGCCAGAACGGTTTCACCTCGCGACCGAGAAAGAAGCCGTCATCTCCGAGCGCCTGATAGCGCGGCATTATCACAAGCCCCGTTTCGCGCGCCGTTATCTCTCCGTGACGGTCGCGGGCTAACTTTTGGCCGCGTCGCACAGTCTGAAAGTTCTCAAAGCCCGGTGCCATCTCGAAATCATCTTCCAGCCCGACCGCATGGCGATGGCGGACCTCTATTATGCGCGCCCCGCCGCTCGCTTTGTCGAGCAGGGCGCGATGGCGGTCGAGTCCCGCTGCATCTTCCGCGCGCAAGCAGCCCGCCGCTACGAGAGCTATCCATATCAGGGCTTCGTGGTTGTCGACAGACGATGGGCTGCCGTGTTGTCCCGCCTCAAATCCCATAGTGATAGCGCCGAGGTCGTTTACGTACTCCAGCAGCGTCCCATCGAGTTGCTCTTCTATACCGAGGAGTATGGTCACGGGAAACTTCAAAGCGAACTCGCGGTTGCGAAGCGTGTCGCCGACAGTAGCGAAAGGCTTTCCCTCAGCCGATGTCGTATGCAAATCCAGGAAGTAGAGTTCGCCTTGCGCTCGGCTGATGGCCCGGTCAAGGGATTCGAGCAATTCACGCTGTTCGATGTCTTCAGAGGAGGCCGGAGGCGTAATGCTTCCCGGTTTATTCGCCTTGATGTTTTCAGAGGTCCAGTGACGGTTCAGGTCCGAGTCTATGAATCGAACATCGCGAGCGAGCGCCCGCGTGTTGCCTGTCAGAAAAACTACCTCTCCGCGAATTGGAAAATCTTTTCCCTCAAGCGCAGAAGCAACCCTGCTGGCTGCAAGCGCCCCGGCCGGTTCGTTGCCGTGTATGCTCCCTATCACTATAAGAGTAGGGCCGGGAACATATCCGCCGATGGACGCGATGATGTGATCGTTCGTCCGGGCCGAAAGGGGCGCACGTTGTAAAAGGCCATCCGCTTGCATAAATCAATTATAGAGCAACACCCGTGCCGGGGTTCGCGTAGCGGTAAGCGAATCGCGAAACGATTTTACGACCGTTCGCGTCGATTCGAATTCACTGCGCGCAACCTCGCAGAGCAAAGGCTTTCGCTCGACAGCGATCCGCGCTTGATAGAGAACGGTTGCAAATTTCCTTTCGCCCGAACGGGGTCGAGTAAAAAGCTACGGGCGCGGGCGGCGCGGTATTTCGCCCATCTTCTATGGGAAACTTTACCCACATCTCAAGCCGCACAGATCGACCATCGCCTTCTTTGACCACTGATGACACAGATAGCGCGAAAGATTTCTGTCTGTGTCATCCCTGTAATCTGTGGTCGAACTTCCGTGCGAGCATTTAAGCGCGATGGTTTCTTCTGCATTCGATCAGAGTTGCGGGCCGAGCGATGCTGCGGTTATCGTTCGAATTATGGAGATCGAACATTGGGACCATTCATGGGGCGAGTTGAATGAACCGAACATGCGCCGACGGCTCGAAGAGGAAGGCTACTCTGTGAGCAGATACGATTATCCGCCGGGCACTTATTTCCCCGACCACACGCATTCGTTCGATAAGAAGGATGCAGTGCTGCGCGGACGTTTTCTGATTCGCGCTCACGGGCGCGAGTTCCTGCTCGGGCCGGGCGACGCGGTCCCTGTCCCCGCAGGCACCGTTCACAGCGCCGAAGTTATCGGCGATGAAACCGTCGTAAGTCTCGATGCCAGCAAATACTGAGAGCCACTTGTGCGCGTTTCTAAAATTCTCGTCATCGTCGGCCGCACTACCGAATCGTAGCATCTGATGCTATAGATATACTGCACGCGGGGTAAAATGAAAGTTTTTTCGCAAATGCAGAACATATTTGGAGTGCGCCGCAATCGGCGGCGCTGTGGCTGCGAAATAGGTCTATCACGAATGAAAAGCGGCGTCCGGGCCGCCG
>JAKEHD010000419.1 GCA_022615215.1 Blastocatellia bacterium | reverse complement strand
GCGGAGTGCGGATCGGAGGTGCGGGCCATGGCGAGGGTGTATGGATCGTTCTTGAGGCCGTTCTTGGCCTCGTTCTGGATCGGCGCTCCGGTTGGTTTTTGCGACAGGTCTTGGGTGAAACCCCCGCCCTGGATCATGAAGTTGCTGATGACACGGTGAAAGATCGTGCCGTTGTAGTGGCCGCTTGCGACGTATCCGAGGAAATTCTCGCTGGAGATCGGCGCTTTCTCCGGATCGAGCGCAATGACGATGGGGCCGAGATTGGTGTGGAGCCTGACCATGGGTTTAGCCTTCATAGGTATACAGGAAGAGGATGACGTTTTTTCCGCGGCCTCGGGTTGGATGGATGCGGCGGGCTGTTGCTGGGCATGGGCAAACGCGACGCACAGCGACAGCATGACGGGAGTGACCGATCGGGCGATATTGATCATTTAGGTTTCCTTCGCTAAGCCAATGGACAACACGGCGCCAACCGGCGGGTCGCTAGCACCCATTCTCCTGGAACTCGTATCGGTGTTGCTGCCGGTTAGACTGAAGGATAGGAATTTCCGTAGCAATACGCAACGGCTCGTGCCTCGCTACCGTCTCGCATTGCGGCGGTTCCCGCGCTTGGCGCTAAAAGAATTTGTCGTTGCGCGCCGGGCGCGTTAGTATGACGGCCAAACGACAACAATCGAGCACTGCCATGACCTTCCTCTATAAGAGCAGCCTTCTCTACCACGGATTGATGACCATGGTGTACCACGTCCATCGGCGCGAGCGCTTCGAGGAGGTGGCGCGCTGGGTCCCGCAGGACGCGGAGGTGCTGGATGTTTGCTGCGGCGACGGATCGCTGAGCACCTTTCTACCGGCTTCCGTGAGTTATCGCGGCCTCGATGAAAGCACGGCCTTCATCAAAGCGGGTAGCCGCCGGGGCCGGAACCTCCGGCGCTTCAATTTGATGGCGGAACCGCTCCCAGTCTCACAGGTCGTGATCTGCCAGGTAAGCCTGTTTCAGTTTTATCCGAAGGTGGAAGAAGTGGTCCGGCGTTTGTTTGCCGCGGCCACCGATCGTTTAATCATTTCGGAGTCGGTGAAGAGCTTCACGCAATCGAAATATGCATTACCGAAAGCCATCTGCTCGTGGGGCACCTGCGTCGATGGGCTAAACGACGGGAGCTTCCGCTTCAACGCGACAAGCCTGGAAGCGTTGTTCGCACCCTATCGGCCCTACCTTCGGCATACCGCGGAAGTTTGTGCGGGCCGCGACTGGATTTACGTGTTCGAGAAGAACGGTGTCGCTAAGAATTGAATTGCGCGGCGAGAATGAACTCGGCAAATTCCCGAAAGGCACCGTGACCGCCCGCTTGGATGCAAATGTAATCCGCGCGGTTCCTGACCTCGGGCAGAGCGTCCGTCGGGCAGGCGCATAAGCCGGCCAGCGACATGGCCCCGAGCAAGACCAACACCGAAGTAATCATGTATATCGTAATAGGACGGCGTACAGAAAATTCCGGCAACTTCATTATTCCATCTCCGATTCAGCCCTCAGCTATCAGCTATCAGATTCCCGGCTGACGGCTGAAGACTGATGGCTGAAGGCTGATAGCTGATTACGGTTGCGGGCGCGAGTTCGAGTCGGGTTTATCGCCCATCACGTTGACACGGTCCCCGTCTTTGACAAGGTTCGATCCGCCCGTTATCACGCGGTCGCCTTCTTCGAGGCCGCTTATGACTTCGACTTTATCTTCCTGAGTCAATCCGGTTTCCACGGGGCGGAACTTGGCGAAAAGATTTCTTTCTTCGTCTGATTCCACTATGTAGACGCCGGGCTGGTCGCCTCGGTAGACGAGCGCGTCGCGGGGCAAGAGGGTCATCTCGCGCGAGGTTCCCAGGTCCAACTCGACCCTTGCGAACATCTCGCCTTTGAGCGACCCGTCGCGGTTCGCTATCTCTATTTCAACCTCGCCGTTGCGCGTTTGAGGGTCGAGCAGGGGTGATATGCGCATCACCCGCCCGCTGTATTCTTGTCCCGGAAGACTGTCTATAATGACCTTGGCAGGGCTGCCGCGTTTGATGCGGGCTATGTCGCGTTCGGAAGCGTTGGCGTGCAGCACCATCGTATCGAGGTTCACGACGGTGACTATGGGTACTGTGGGACTGACCATAGCGCCCGTATCGACGTGGCGTTTTGCGATGATTCCGGTCATAGGAGAAAAGATGCGAGTCTGGCCCTGGCGTATAGTGAGTTCGCGCTGTTCGGCCTCGGCCTGCCGTTTCTGCGCGCGGGCCAGTTCGAGTTGGGACTTGGATACGTGATGGCGGGTTTCGGCGGTCTCGAATTCCTGGCGCGAGATCAATCCCTCATCGAGGAGTTTCTGCTTGCGGTCGAGTTCGGCTTTGGCGTTGTTGAGTTCGGCCTGGCGTTGCGATATGGTGGCATCGCTGACGGCCATGGCGGCCTTCGAGCGTTCGACCTGTTCCTGTATCTCCGCATCTTCGATCAGAGCTATGAGCGAGCCTTCTTTTACCACCTGCCCCGTATCGACCTTCATCTGAACGATGCGCCCGCTGACCTTCGGATTTACATCGACCTGTTCTTTGGCTCTCAGAGGCCCGGTAAGGGTTATTGTTTCGGCAAGGGTTCCGCGCGATACAACGCCCGTCTGGACCGTTTGCATGCGAGAGCCGCCGGGGCGACCTCCGTTTTGTTGCGATTCGGATTTTACAGCTTGAAAAATCCTGAACCCTAATACCCCTAATAGCACGGCTATGAATAGGATGATAACGAGATGCTTTATCCGCAGTTTCTTCAAGATCAAATTTCCTTCGCGGTGAATATTCGGTTCTCAATGCAGTATACAATGACCCGACTATTTCCTCTACGGTCCCGGCCCTGTACCGGTTACGATAAACTCGGCCTATAGCCTCGAATGTGCAAGCATATCAATCGCTTACCGTGTCAGCGATAAAACTGCATTCAACGCTCTCGACCATCCTCTGAAGCCTCGATTAATTTTAAATGTATCGGTTCGATCTGTCGGATTTTTACTGCGCCTCGAAAAATCCGATCTATTGATTTTCAGCGATTGCCGAAAGTTTCTCAGGTTCCGCGCTCTGGCACCGGTATTGCACCTGTTCATTATTGGCCTCGAATCGGTAAGTAATCAGTGAGGTTGTTATGGACGAGCTGAGTGGGGTGGAAACGATTGCTATAAAGGCAGACGGCACACGCCGGAAAAAGACGCGGCAGATGCTCAGAGATGAGGGCGCTCAAACAGAGAAAGAGGAGTCGAGCGCAGGCGCGGATTTCAAAGCGGCGGCCCGGCAGCAGACAAGCCTGCTTGCGCCCGCCGAGCGCGCGTGTTTGAACTGGCTGGTTCGCCGCTTGCCGTCGTGGGTGATGCCCGACCATCTGACGCTGCTCGGATTCGCGGCGATGGGGCTGGCCGGAGCGTGTTACGCGCTCGCGCTATGGTGGCCGCCCTCTTTGCTCATCGTGAATTTTTGGCTTGCAGTCAACTGGTTCGGCGACAGCCTCGACGGTACGCTGGCGCGGGCGCGCGACAAACAGAGGCCGCGCTACGGTTTTTATGTAGACCACATGGCGGACGCATTCGGCACACTATTTATCGTATGCGGTCTCGCGCTGTCGGGCTATATGACAGGGCTTGTGGCGATGGCCGTCATGGTCGTCTATTCATTGCTCTCGATAAACGTGTACCTGGCAACTTACACAATGGGAATATTCAAGCTCTCTTTCTGGAAGTTCAGCCCGACCGAATTGCGAATACTGATCGCCCTCGGAAACATACGGGCGTTCTTCCGCCCGGAGGTGGTCTTGAGGGGCGAAAGCTACCTCTTCTACGATGTCGCGGCGGTGGCTGCGATTGCGGCCATGGGCATCGTTCTAATGATTTCGGTCGCGCGAAATACGATGGCTCTATACAGGGCCGAGCGCGTTTGACGCGCAGGATAAAAGGGTGGGTTAGGGGAACTGATACTCAATGAAAGGGAGGAGCTTTATTCAGAGGTGGGTCCGCTTCAGCGCGGTCGGGGCGACGGGCGTCGTCGTTCAGGCTGTAACTCTCGCCCTGCTATTGCGCTTGCGCGGGATGCACTACCTTGCAGCAACGGCCATCGCGGTCGAAGCGAGCGTGCTTCACAACTTCGTCTGGCACAGGAAGTGGACCTGGGCCGACCGTCGGCAGGCGGAAATCGTACCGACGCTTTTACGCTTCAACCTCACTACGGGAATGATGTCGCTCGCAGGCAACCTCGCTTTTATGTGGATACTCGTAGACGGAGCCGCAATCAATCCCTACCTGGCGAACATGATAACGATATCGATCTGTTCTTTTATGAACTTCGTCTTGTCCGACCGCCTGGTATTCGTATGAGCGCGCGGCAGGCGAATTGCATTTTCAGCCGGGCAAAGTGTTGAAACGCCGCGACAGTCGATCCTCATTGAGCGAAGGCCGTAAATACATCCGGCTGCACTATGGCGGGATTGCGTATCGACGGCAGCTCGGGCGCGACCCATAACATCTGGAACCCATCATCGGTTCCCGTCAGCCCCACGTAGTCGCCTAGAAAAAAGCTCCCGCCCGCCCGAGCCGCGAATCTCACATCGAAGGACGCGGGAGTGACCCTTATGGCAGGCTCGAAACTGTTGCCGCCGTCCCTTGAGATGCTCACATACTGATCGACCAGAAATGCGCGGGCAGGGTCGTTGCGCAGGCTGTAATAACTGACCGCCACCTCTCCCCTGCGATTCACGGCCACTGAGATAGTGAACTCAGGCGCATCATCAGGACCGTCACCGACTCTCACTGCCTGGGACCAGTTCGCGCCTCCATCGCGCGAAACCATCAGCTTGGCCTTGTCTATGCTGCTTCCTTTTTTATCCTGCCACGCCACGTAGAGGTGGCCCGTGTCGGGATCGATGTCGAACGAGGGAAGGAACTCTCCGGCCCTTATGTTTGGAATATCGGTCGAGCGTATCTTGGTGAGTTTCTTCTTGGGAGTCCAACTGAGACCCCCGTCCGTGCTTTTGGAGAAGAAGAGCTTGAGCGTGTTGCTCCGCAGACCGCCCCCGCCCCATACCAAGTAGACGGTCCCTTCGGGGGCGACTCGCGGGATGACTCCTATATTGGCGCCCTTGTTTCGAACGGTCACAGGTTGCTCGAAAGTGACGCCGCCGTCGGTCGAGCGAGCCACCACTAATCGCTGGGCGACGGTGCTCCCATTGCGGGCGACATTCACATCCCAGGTGACGTAAACATTTCCAAAGAAGGGGCTGTCGGGAAAAGTGTCGACCGTGACGGTCTCTTTATCGTTGAAGTCGCCGTTGTTCGATCGCACGACCTCGACGGGCGATCCCCAACTCAGTCCGCCGTCGGTTGAAACGCTGATGCCGACGGCGTTGTCGGGCGTCGATTGATTGAACATAAGGCTTGCGAAGTATGCGCGGTTCGCGGGACCGAATGCAACCCAGGGGTCTGAAGCCTTCTCCCAGGGACCGCCCGCTGCTACGGTCATCTGCGGCAGGAGACCTTCGGTCCACGTCTGGCCTCCATCGAAAGAAGCCCCGTAGCCTAACGCCCTTGCCCCGCCGTTGGAGAAGCGGTTCTCCTGCCACCCGGCCAACAGATTGTTTGGATTCGAAGGGTTGGCGTGTATATGAGGCTCGGCCTGCGTCTCAGGTTGAGCGAATGTGTCCTGTGCCAGCAGGTCGCTGTTTACGCGAACCTGCTCGGTAACGAATAAGCTGGGCGGTGTTACAGGTAAACCTGTGAGGGCTTCGGTCGGGACAGGCAAAAATTTCTCGACAGACAACTCGCCGCCGGAAAGGCGCAGGTGTCCCATATCGTGGGCTATCCAGGGCTTGCGCAAAGAATCTTTCTCGCCCGCTGATCGTTTCTGTCGGTCAGTGACTTCGGCCTGTCCTCCGGCGCTCGACATCAGAAGAGCGAGGCATAACACAAAAAAGACAATCCTATATCTGGCCATTTTCAATCTTTGCCTCCTGTTTGTTCCCGGCAGTGAGACCGGTAATGCTAAAACTTCAGCCTGCCGATGAGAATGTTTTTGAACATAACCCAGTCGGCCACAAGGCTGTAAAGCGGATAGGTGAAAGTTGCAGGCCGGTTCTTCTCAAAGAAGAAGTGGCCCGCCCATGCGAATCCATATCCCACGACCGGCAGGGCTAAAAGCGCCAGCCAGTTCATGGTGACTATGGAATAAATCAGGATGAGCAAAACCAGCGCGCTCCCTATGAAGTGAAGGCGACGGCAGGTGCGGTTGCTGTGCTCCGATAAATAGAACGGATAAAATTCATCGAAGGTCTTGTAGAGTTTTTCCTTTTTCATCTCCTGATCTCGGTCGCCCGGCCTGCCTGAAGAGATATTTCTTCTAAAGGTCTCTTTCTTCCGGCGTGGCATCAAGGACAGGTGGCACTGCGGGCTGCACCAGTTGTTCGCGTGTCGCTTTGCGTTGCCACAATCGGCAGGCCAGGTAAATGAGCAGGCCGAGCAATGCGGCTATGACGGTGTCGCGCGCCTCACTCCAGGTGCTGTTTGACAGCAACCACCCGGCCAATAGCAAAGTGGCGATTGAAACCCCTACTCCGCCCGGCACCTTGAAGGCGGCTTCGGGGGCATTCTTTTCCCCGCGCAGCACTATCAAAGCGGCGCAGGTGCTGCCATAAGCCAGAAGCCTCGCTATCACGCTGACTGTTGCCGCATAGATGAAACTGCCCGAAAGCGTCAATACCAGAACGACAGCGCCCATCGCGAGTATCGACAGATGCGGCGTGTGAAAGCGAGCGTGAGTGGCCGAGAGAAAAGAAGGCAACTCGCCTCGTTCGGCCATTGCAAACGGCAGCCGCGAACCCGCGAGCATTATGACGTTCAGGTTTCCGATGATGGAAACGAGCGCGCCCGCTGAGATTATGGAAGCCCCCGCCGCGCCGAGAAACATGCTGCTGGCATCCGCGAGCGGCCTTTCAGAATCGGCCATGCCCGGCAGAGTCCCTATCGACACAACCTGAACCAGAATATATATCAGCGCCACAAGTCCTATCGCAGTGAGTATGGCAACAGGCAGATTGCGCTGCGGGTTGCGGACTTCGCCCGCGGGGATGACGGCCATCTCGAAGCCTGTGAATGCGTATATCAAAAGCAGCACGGATTTCGAGAAATCCGTGTAGCCGGGCCGCGCGGCGAAAGAGAAATTTTGCGGCTCGATGAAAAACAACCCGACCGCTATGAAGAGCATTATCGGTATGAGTTTGCCTATGGTGAAGATGTTGCTCACGATCGCCGCATCGCGGACGCCCGCAATATTGACTGCCGTTATAGCGACGACCACGAGAGTGATCGCGCCCGCTCGCCATAGCCCTGAGTTTACCGCAGGCCGGAAGAACCCTATATACTCGATCAAAAGGTTGCAATTGGCGGCAAAGGCCGTGAGCCGCGCGAGCCACATAAGCCATCCGACTTCGAATCCCACTACGGGACCGAACGCCGCATGCGCATAGAGGTAAGGGCCGCCCGTTCCGCTGTAACGGCTGCCCACTTCGGCAAAGCATAGGATTATCAGAGTGACGACGAGCGCGCAAACCAGGAAAGCAAGCAGACTATATGAGCCTATAAGCGCGTAGACCTTCGACGGAAGGCCGAATATACCCGCGCCTATTATCCCGTTGATTGCGACTGCAACCAGATCCCATCTGCGAATGCCTCGAACCAGTCCCGCTTGTGTCGTCTGGCTCATTCTGCCTCCCTTCGATTGCTGGCCGTGCGCGCGCGAGGCGCAAAAGAAATGTGACCATACTAATGCCCCGCGCCTTTTTGTTCAATCGAAAGTCGGCCGACCGGTCAAGCTTTTACTCGTATGTGTTCAGACAAGCAAAAAAACTCACCACGGAGACACAGAGAACACAGAGAGTTGCTTCTCCGTGTCTCCGTGTCTCCGTGGTGAAATCCCATTCCTATTCTGAACACTCACTTTTACTCTGACGGCTTCCGCACAGGGCGGCCTCTGAGCTAAAATGGCCGACTACGATTCTTTCGCCGATGGCGGCGAAGAGCAGCTTGATTTCATGGAGAGGAGATAGAGATGAGCGACAATCAGGAAATAATATGCAATAACAACGGCCCGCTTCGCATAATCGGCGACAACATAATCATCAAGGACGCAGCCGGTAACACATTCGGCCTGGGCGGGCGCACGGTCATATCGCTTTGCCGTTGCGGACATTCGGCCAACAAGCCGTTCTGCGACGGCAGCCACGGCCGTGTAGGGTTCGAATCCATAGTCGAGGCGAGGGACTTGCCTCCGAAACCGACACCGTGACAGAAAGGATGAAGGATGAGGGATGAAGGATGAAAGCTGTTGAGTAACTCATCCTTATTCATTACTCATCCTTATTTATAAGAGGCGCGAATGAAACCCATTAGAATAGCAAACGGGCAGGGGTTCTGGGGCGATTCGCTCGAAGCTCCTATCGAGCAGGTGAGACGCGGTCCCGTCGATTATCTCACTCTGGATTATCTGGCCGAGATCACAATGTCGATCATGCAGAAGCAGCGCGCGCGCGACCCTCGCACAGGTTATGCCCGCGACTTCGTCCCCATGATAGAAGAAGTCCTGCCCGATCTCGTAGAGCGCAATATCAAGGTCGTGGCCAACGCGGGCGGCGTCAACCCCGAAGCCTGCCGCGATGCGATCATAGAAGTGGCTCGCCGCTCAGGGTTCGGCGGCAAAGTGAAGATAGGCATAGTCGCAGGCGATGACATAATGCATAGACTCGACGACCTCATCAGCCGGGGAATAGAACTTCGTAGCATGGATACCGGGGAGCCGCTCTCTTCGATTCGCTCGCGCGTTCAAAGCGCGAACGTCTACCTCGG
>JAKEHD010000418.1 GCA_022615215.1 Blastocatellia bacterium | reverse complement strand
TTCGCAACCTCTTCGGAGGGGCGGTCGGCGGCCCTATAAAGAAGGACCGGGCGTTCTTCTTCTACAACTATGAAGGCCGAAGGGATGCGAGCGAAGAGAGCATCTCGCCGCGAAATGTTCCCCTTCCCAGCCTCGGTCGAGGTGAATTGCGATTCATCAATACAGACGGAGACTTGACCACGCTGAATACGAACCAACTCAACGCGCTGTTTCCGGTGGGAGTAAACCCCTTGGCGGTGGCGGTCTTTGCGGACGCGGCTGCCAGGTTCCCGGCAAACGACGACGGAGCGGGAGACGGACTCAACACCGGAGGATTCCGCTTCAACGCCCCAACGCCGTTGAAGTACGGCACGCACATAGCGCGATTGGACTTCAACCTGACGGAGGATGCGAAGCATCTGTTGTTCATCCGAGCGAACTATCAGCAGGACGTGATAGGCGGTGTGCCGCAGTTTCCCGACACGCCCGCGTCCACGTTCTGGAACCATCCTTATGGATTCGTGGTCGGCCATACATGGGCGGTGAGCAATACGCTCGTCAACGACTTCCGCTACGGGTTGACCCGTTTGGCCTTCTCCAATCAGGGCGATTCGAGCGAGAATTCGATCTCTTTCCGATTCGTCTTTTCCCCGCGTCAGTTCACGCGCACCCTGAGCCGGAAGACGCCCGTGAATAACTTTACAGACGATGTGTCCTGGATCAAGGGAGATCACACCTTCCAGTTCGGCACGAACATTCGAGTCATTAGCAACAACAGGGAAACCTTTGCCTCTTCGTTTGACCGGGCTATCGCCAACCCGTCGTTTTATGACCTGTCAGGGGCAGTCCTGAGCAATCCCATAGACGACATTGACGAGGCATCGGTCTCCAATGTCCGCTCTGCGGTATCGGCCCTCATCGGCCGCTTCTCGCAGTATGAAGCCCTTTTCAATTTCGACGCTGACGGGAGCCTCCTGCCGTCGGGCAGCGGCGTGGACCGGACCTTTGCCACACAGGAGTACGACTTCTACGTTCAAGACACCTGGAAGCTTCGCCAGAGCCTCACTCTCACCTACGGCCTTCGCTACGGTCTGAGCCGTCCCGTATACGAGACCAACGGCCTTCAGGTCAAACCCACCACGAGCCTCGGCGACTACTTCGAGCAGAGAAAAGCCAGCGCCGCTCAGGGCGTACCGTTCAATGATCCCATCACCGTCGATCTCGCCGGTCCTGTAAACGACCGTCCGGGCTTCTACGATTGGGACAAGAACAACTTCCAGCCTCGCATAGGCATAGCCTGGACTCCGAGCTTTGAGAGCGGCTTCCTTCACAAGCTCTTCGGCAATTCAAGCGATTCGGTGATTCGCGGAGGATTTGCGATCACGAACGATCACATAGGTCAGCAACTGGCCGTGCAGTTCGACCTCAACAACACGCTCGGTTTCTCATCGGCTCAGGAGATAGCCGCAAACACCTTCAACGTCTCGACTCGTCCGGCTCCGCTCTTTACGGGCTTCGGACAAGACATTCGCTCTCTGCCTTTTATAAATGCACCGAGCTCGTTGCAGTTCCCGCTGCAACAACCGGCAGACGAAGCACAGCGAATCGAGTCGTCGCTCGATGACACGATCGTGACGCCGATCAACTACAGTTGGAACGTATCGTTCGGCCGCAATATGCCTGGCGGAATGTTCGTCGAAGCTGCATACATAGGCCGGGCGGCCAGAAACCTTCTTGCCACGCGCGACGTTATGGCGCTCAACAACATCGTCGATCCGGCATCGGGGATGGACTGGTACACTGCCGCAGGCATGCTGCACGACGCCCGTGAGAGTAACACGCCTCTAAACAGGGTCCAGAGCATACCCTACTTTGAAAACCTCTTCCCGGATTTGAGGGGAGTGTTTTCTGACGACCCGTCGTTCTCAGCAACACAGGAAGTATTCCTTCTGGTTGCGAGAGATGGATTCGATATTCTTGACTGGACCTTCGTGCAGTTGCTGATCGACGATTTCGGCGTGTTTCCAAACATGTTCTTCCATCCGCAGTACGCGGCGCTCTCGACCTTCAGCACGGTAGCCGACTCGGATTACCACGCCGGTACGTTGAGCATCCGTCAGCGGTACAAAGACGTGCTCACCTGGGACTTCAACTACACATTCTCGAAATCCATCGACGACGCTTCGGGTCTTCAGACCAGCGGAGCCTTCGGCAGCGCGTTCATCCTGAACCCGCTCAGGCCGGAGGACAACCGCGCGGTGTCGGATTTCGACATCCGCCACATAATCAACGCCAACGGCCTTTATCAGCTTCCCATCGGGCGAGGAAGGGCATACCTTAGCGACCTGCCCGGATTTGCCGAAGCGATACTTGGCGGCTGGCAGATTACAGGGATATTCCGATGGAATACGGGTCTGCCCGTGCAGACGCCTTTCGATGCCGCGCAATGGGCGACCAACTGGAACGTCCAGAGCAACGGCGTCCGCACCGTATCGTTTAAAGAATCCCCGACTCGCGGCGGCGCGCTGCCTCCCAAGCTGTTCTCGGATCCCGTTACAGCCTTCCGTAGTTTCCGCAACGCGCGGCCCGGAGAGACGGGCGAACGCAACGTCTTCAGGACACCTGGATTCGTCACCCTCGATATGGGACTCGACAAGTCGTTCACCATGCCGTTCAACGAGACCCACAAACTTCAATTCCGCTGGGAAGTCTTCAACGTGACCAACACCCAGCGACTGACGGTCGATGGTAATGGAATCACTCGCGCGACCTTCGGCCTGCCGCAGGATCCGCACCTCGGCACCCCGCCGTCGGTCTTCTCTAACCTGAACGCCATTCAAGGCACTCCGCGAGTAATGCAATTCGGATTGCGCTATACGTTCTGAGTGCGTCTATAATCTGTCACACCACCTGAGCGGGCCGGAATCGATTCCGGCCCGCTCTTTATCAGGCCGACTACTTCGATTGGGGTGAGGTCTCGGACCTGTCCAACCCCTCGCGAAGCAGACTTGTCAGAATGTCGGTCTCGGTGTAGCCGCTCTGTTTGATCAGCACCTGGCCGCCTGGATTATAAATGACGAAGACCGGCGACCCGAGAAGTTCGAGTTCCTCCGCAAGCGCAGTCCCCGCCTGGGTGTCGAGATCGACTTTGACCGTGACGTATTTGCGCGACAGGGCGATGACCGATGGGTCGCGCAGCGGTCCCTTTGCCATGGCAGCGCAGATAGAGCAACTGTCGAAGTAGAACTCGATGAGCAGCGGCACCTCAGCCTCGCGAGAAAGCTTTCTCGCTTCACTCAGGTCTTTCAGCCAGGCGATCTCGGTTTCGTCTGTGATCTTGACCGGGGCGTCTCTGTAGGCAGACAACGGCTTCGAAGCATCGAATCGCCCGCTACCTGCGCGACGGAATGAACCGGTGGCGAATTGAGGGGGGGTCTCGCCTCCGCGCCCGTTCATTTCCAGGAGCGCCTTCAAAGGCGGCTCTATGAGCTTCGAATCCATCCAGGGTTGTTTGTGAAAGACGCGGCCGTCCCGGCCTATTATATAGGCGCTGTTGGGCAGGTTGCCGTATTCGGCCCTCACCCGATTATCCATTTCATCGATCAAGATGAGAGAGGTGATCTTCAAGTCCCGGCGCGTGCGCTGCGCAAGTTCTGTGCGCTCCGAATAGGTCTCAGGTTGAGTAATATCGTGGAATTGGCCCTGACCAGGGTGCGGTTCGCGAACATACAGAAGTACGAAGTGGGCCTGATCGCGGTAACGCGACTTGAGGGCTTCGACCCCCGGATGCTTCGCGCGAAACGGCGGTCAGGTGAAGCTGCCGAATTCCAGAACCACAGGCCTGGTCTCAAGCAATTTCGAGAGGGAGACCTTATTGCCGTCCAGATCGTGCAACTGGAAATCGGGGGCCTTATGCCCCGGAGCCGGCTTGGCGGTTGGAAACTCCTGGAATCGCGGCATACCGCCTCGCGACGGCCGGCCGCCGCGCCCCATCCGGCCTTCGAAGTCTTCTTTAGTAATAACCCCATCGCCGTTGCGGTCGAGGCGGTCGAACATTTGCTCCTGTCCGCCGAACTCTTCGCGGGTAATCTTTCCATCCCGGTTCGCGTCGAAACGTTCTGCCACCCGTTCGAAGCTCGGCCCTCTGAAGCCGCCTTGCCCCCTCTCTTGCCGACGGGCGCCGCCGAATTGCTCTTCTGCCGATAGGGGCAAGCTAATAAGAGCAGCCAGGGCCGCCACCATAAAAACATTTGCAAAGATGCGCATCTTCAAACCCTCCAATGCCGGATCGATCTTTTAGCCGCTGATTTGAACAACCGCTTCTCAACCTGGGGTTTCCCGGAGCCTCGATAAGCGGTAGAGCCATTCTCGTCCACTCTCTTTAGAGCTTGAAATTAACGCAACGGTTTGAAAAAGTAAATGCCCTGCGGCCAGCTATCAGCTACAGAGCGGAAGACTGACGGCTGAAGACTGGCGGCTGACGGCTGAGTATGATTGACCGGCCCGCGCACTGTGTGGTATCACCTGTCTGAGACCGACGTAAGAAAGAAATCTTTATGTTGAGCAAATGCCCCTGAGACCTTTGTGCCGTGTGGGGAACTCTTTATGAAAGCCCGCTTTCATATCCCGGTTTTTGCGATGCTGCTCTTTGCGGTTGCAATGATCCTGTCGTCGCTTGCCACAGGAAGCGCGCTCTCTAGCCATAATACCCGGGCCCTTAAAAAAATCGCTCCCTGGGCGTTGAACAGCGCAAGGTCGACCGGGCAAGCGGAATTCCTGGTCGTCCTCTCCGATCAGGCCGACCTCGGCCGGGCATACGCGCTCGCCACCAAAAGAGGGAAAGGCCGCTACGTGCGAGATGCTTTGTGGAACAAGGCGCGCTCGACTCAAGATCCTCTGCTCGAATGGCTGCGCGAGAGAAACATAGAGCACCGCTCATACTACATAGTCAACGCGATATGGGTGAAGGCCGAACTCCCTGTGATGATAGAGATCGCTGCACGCGCCGAGGTTCTGCGAATAGAGGGAAATCCCCGAATACAGAGCGTACACGAGCCTGACGCGCAGGAGTTGTCCGTAAAGCAGGAGCGCGCGGCGGGGGTCGAGCAGGGAGTGAGTTATATAAGAGCGCCCGAAGTGTGGGCTATGGGATATACAGGTCAGGGCATAGTCATAGCCGGCGCGGACACAGGTTATCAGTGGGACCATCCCGCTTTGAAATCGCATTATCGAGGATGGAATGGCGCGACGGCCGATCACGATTACAACTGGCACGACAGCATACACGCCGAGGGCGGGGATTGCGGGCCGGATTCCCCGCAGCCTTGCGATGATAGCGGGCACGGGACTCACACGATAGGCACGGCCGTAGGAGATGACGGAGCGGGCAATCAGATAGGAGTAGCGCCGGGGGCGAAGTGGATAGGTTGCCGCAACATGGACAGAGGGAACGGGACGCCTGCAACCTATATAGAGTGTATGGAATTTTTCCTGGCACCATATCCTGTAGGCGGGACGCCCGCCGACGGTGACCCTGACAGAGCGCCTCACATAACGACCAACTCATGGACCTGCCCGCCTTCGGAAGGGTGTTCTTCGGACACTCTGCAAGCAGCGGTAGAGGCACAGCGCGCAGCAGGAATAATGATGGTGGTCGCGGCAGGAAACGCCGGCACGGGCTGCACATCGCTTGCAAGCCCTCCCTCCATATACGATGCGGTCTACACAGTGGGAGCGCTCGACAATGGCACCGACAACATTGCGGGTTTCAGCAGCCGGGGACCTGTCGCGGCCGACGGGAGCAATCGCCTCAAGCCCGACATAAGCGCGCCCGGCACCAATGTTCGTTCGAGCTACAGGGACGATGATTATAGAAACCTGAACGGCACATCCATGGCGACTCCGCATGTGGCCGGAGCGATAGCGCTTTTGTGGTCCGCACAAACCTCTTTGCGCAATCGTGTGGCTGAGACCGAAGCGGCGCTCAACGATACTGCGGTCCATCTTCTATCGGACTTCTGCGGCACGAGCGGCCCGCCCAATAACATTTACGGCTACGGCCGCATGGACATAAAGGCGGCCGTAGATTTTGTTTTAACCAGCATTGCGCCAGCGAATGAGGAGTTTCCCGCTACGGGCGGGCAGGGCCATGTAGATGTGACAGCGCCCGGCGGATTCAGTTGGTCGGCCAAGAGCGATGCCGAGTGGATACATATCGTTTCGGGCAGCACAGGCGCGGGCAATGCATCGGTCACTTATGCGGCGGTTCATAATTTGACCGGCAACCTGCGCCAGGGAACTCTCACCATCGCCGGAAAGACTTTTACCGTAACTCAACAGGGCGCAGCCGTCGGCGACTGCACGTATAAGATTCCGGCCAAAAAATCTTTTCGAGCAAACGGCGGGACCGGCGCTCTCAACGTGACGGCCGGGGCGGGGTGCGACTGGCGCGCGGTCAGCTTATCTGATTGGATAACCGTGACCGAGGGTTGCTGCGGCACGGGCAATGGAGGGGCGACCTACTCAGTGGCCCCGAACGCGACGGGCAAGAAACGCAAAGGTTTCATCACCGTAGGCGGAAAGACCTTCAAGGTGAAACAGAAACGAAAGTGATTACTGCTGTCCGTTGTCCATTGTCCGTCGTCCGTTGCGATTTATACTGCGCGCGGCAGCTTATGACGGTTTTGAAAGGAGACAGTGGAACGCAGGGCGTTCTAAAGCGGGCGCGCGCGGCTGAGTCTCAGTTTTTACCCTAACCTCCGGCGCATCCAAAGCGCCGCCGGAAGAAAGAAAGCTTTGAAGAAAGAAAAGGGCGGCGCACTCCAAATAAGCGTTCCTCTCTGGAAATACTTTCATGCTTTGCGATGCGCGCAGTATAGCAAGTTGGCTTTCAGCAACGACAGACCCCTGACCACCGACCACTGACCAAGCTTGAGCCTCTCACTCGCCCATGCTATATTCAGCGCGGCTCGCAGACCGGGAGGAGACCCGATATGGATTTCAAGTTGAAGTCGCAAATAATGGATGCAGCGGGGATAAAGCGCGCCCTGTCGCGGCTCGCCTCTCAGATAGTCGAAAACAATGTGGGGACCGCCGACCTTCTTCTTCTCGGCGTCAGGCGGCGCGGAGTGCCTCTGGCCGAAAGGATAGCCGACCGCATAGCGGAACTCGAAGGCCATCGCCCGCCGACCGGGCAACTCGACATAACGCTTTACCGCGACGACCTCTCTACGGTCGGGCCAAGCCCCGTAGTCAATCGCACGGACATACCTGTCGACGTGACCGATTGCATCATAGTGCTCGTAGATGACGTGCTCTACACGGGCCGCACAGTGCGCGCCGCGCTCGATGAGCTTATCGACTTCGGACGGCCCCGAAGGGTAGAGTTGGCCGTTTTGATAGATCGGGGCCATCGCGAACTGCCTATTCAGGCAGATTACGTCGGCAAGGTGTTGCAGACGACCGATGACGAGATAGTCAAGGTCATGCTCGAAGATTACGACGAAGAAGAAAAAGTCGTCGTGGTGGAAAGAGAGTAAAACTGATCAACCATCGGACGTCAGCCCTCAGCCCTCAGATTTCCACTCTGTAGCTGATAGCTGATAGCTGATAGCTGATAGCTGACAAAGTTGGCATTCAACCGTAAAGACCTTTTAGGCACACGCGAACTCACGGTCGAGGAGATCAAAACGATCCTCGACACGGCTGAATCTTTCAAAGAGGTTTCCACTCGCTCCATCAAGAAAGTCCCGACCCTGCGCGGCAAGACCATTATCAACTTCTTCTTCGAACCATCGACCCGCACGCGCACATCGTTCGAGATAGCCGCCAAGCGATTGTCTGCGGATGCCGTAAATATTTCGGCTTCCGGTTCTTCCGTAACCAAAGGCGAATCTCTCATAGACACGGCTCGCAATCTTCAGGCTATGGCCCCCGACGCCATAGTTATTCGCCACCGGTCTCCGGGCGTGCCTCATCAACTCGCAAAGATGGTCGAGGCTTCTATAATCAACGGCGGAGACGGCGCGCACGAGCACCCCACGCAGGCCCTGCTCGACGCTTTCACGATACGCGAGCGCAAGGGGGAGTTGGCCGGCCTTCAGGTGGCGATCATAGGAGACATAATGCACAGCCGGGTCGCGCGCTCGAATGCGCACCTTCTGACAAAGCTCGGCGCGCATGTGCGAGTGGCCGGTCCCCGGACGCTCGTGCCTCCTCAATTCGATAAGATCGTAGGCGAGAGCGAAGGCTCGATTACGGTGTGCAACCGCATAGAGGAAGCCCTCGAAGGGAGCGATGTCGTGATGATGCTCCGCATACAACGCGAGCGAATGTCGGATGCCTTCTTTCCTTCGCTCAAGGAGTATTCGATTCATTACGGATTGACGCTGGAGAGGCTCGCGCTCGCTTCGCCCGAATGTATAGTCATGCATCCGGGACCCGTGAACCGAGGCGTGGAGATCAGTTCGGAAGTCGTAGATAGCGCGCGTTCGCTCGTGCTCGATCAGGTTACAAACGGAGTGGCTGTGCGAATGGCAATCCTGTTTCTTCTGGCCGGGAGGGAGATCGATTGAAGCTTTTGATTAAAGGCGGCCGGGTGATCGATCCATCGCGCGGCGTCGATGAAATCGCAGACCTATTTGTAGAGGACGGCCGCATCTCGGCGCTCGAAAGCGAGTCGCCGGATGAAGGCATAGATATTTTCGACGCGAGCGGTTTTGTAGTCGCGCCCGGATTCATAGACATGCACGTCCACCTCCGCGAGCCAGGCGAAGAGTATAAAGAGACCATCGCGTCGGGCGCGGCGGCGGCCGTTGCGGGCGGGTTTACCGCCGTGTGCTCGATGCCGAACACCTCGCCCGTAAACGATAATGCATCGGTCACGCGCTACATCATAGAGAAAGCCCGCGCGGCGGGGCTTGCGCGCGTCTATCCGGTCGGCGCGATCACGCGAGGGAGCGAAGGCAAGGAGCTTGCCGAGATGGGCGAGATGAAAGAGGCCGGAGCCGTAGCGGTCTCAGACGACGGCCGCCCGGTCATGGACTCTCAGGTGATGCGACATGCGATGGAGTATGCGTGCGATCACAACCTCGTAGTCGTAGACCATTGCCAGGATTTGCACCTGTCGGCAGGAGGCGTTATGAACGAAGGGCGCTGCTCGACCGAACTCGGTTTGAAAGGAATCGTCTCCGCCGCCGAAGAGAATCACGTCGCCCGCGACATATTGCTCGCGGAGTTGACAGGCGCGCGCGTACACATAGCGCACATCTCGACGGCAGGCTCTGTAGAGATGGTGCGGGCGGCCAAAAGGCGCGGCCTGCCCGTCACGTGCGAAGTCACTCCGCATCACCTCGCGCTGACCGATGAGGCCGTCATAAGTTTCGACACCAACACGAAGATGAATCCGCCCTTGCGCTCTGAAGCGGATCGCAAAGCTCTGATAGAGGCCGCGCGCGATGGAACGATCGATGCGATAGCCACAGACCACGCACCGCATCATTTCGATGAGAAGATGAACGAGTACGACTGCGCCCCCTTCGGCGTCATAGGGCTTGAGACGGCGCTCGGAATTGCGTTGAAGGTTCTTTATCACGAAGCCGGCATAGAACTTTCCCGCATAATCGAGATGTTGACCTGCGGGCCTGCGCGGGCGTTTTCGCTTCCGGGCGGCTCGCTCGAAATAGGAGCGGCGGCCGATGTGACCGTCTTCGATGCGGCGCGAGAGTGGACCGTCGAGCCTGAGCGGTTCAAATCCAGGAGCCGCAACACGCCGTTCGCAGGATGGCTGGTGCGCGGCGCGGTCGTGACCACGTTTGTAGATGGAAGACAAGTCTTTCGCGCCGGGTAGATTCTTTCTCCTCCGCCGCAGGCGATAACCCGCATGCTTGCTGCCAGGAACCCGTTTCCAATCCCGGTTATACCTCGACTGATTTTCTGGAACCATAGACTGCTGAATATGGAATAATATTTGGAAACTATTATATAGTCTCAGGCGTTGAAGCCCGTAGTTGGCTCAGGTGCATGATATGGGTCGCTTTAAGGAAAGTCTTTCAAGGACGCCCTCGCGATTCGCCGCCTTCTTCGCGGGTTGTTGTCGGCCGGTTTATACAATATTTTGTATGTTTCCGATTCGGACGAACGGCCCTGCGCAATTGACCATTTCGACGCTCATGAAACGGATAAGTCTTCTGGCCATTCCGCAAGCTTACCCGATAGATTCACCCTTCAGGAGGTCGCTTTCGATAAGAGCGACGCATTAAGGAGGATTGTATGAGAAGCAGACTTCAATTTGCTGTGTTGATTTTAGGAGTGATAGCACTGTCGACGTTCCTTGTATCGGCTCAATCTGCGCCGCAAACCAAAGAGGCGCAGGGTAAAGAGAAGGAGAAACAGGAACAGCCCAAACCGTCAACGCCTCAGGTATCGCCTGAAACAAAAGCCTTTACCGATGCGAGGCGAATCACCGACCCGGCGAAAAGAATCGAAGCCTTGGAGAAATTCAAGGCCGACTTCCCTGATAGTAAGCTTGTCGAGGGAGCCGATCAGATGATATTTGTCGCTGCGGTCATAGTCTCGCCCAAGGACAAAGAGAAGATAATGGCTCTGGCCAAAGCGGCCATCGGCCCGCCTCCTCACAATGATACCAAGACCGGCGTCTTCAACACCGTTGCCGACCGGTTGATGGAAGCGGGAATATTTCTCGATGAAGCCGAGCAGTTTGCCAAGGAGGGCATCGCTCTCTTCGATAAATCAAAATATATCGAGAGGATGAAGAAAATATACGAAACGGCAAAACGGCCCGTCCCCTCTGATGAGCAATTGACGAAGCAATTCCTTTCGTCGCGCGCCCTGAATATCACGACCCTCGGCGAAATATATATGAAGCAGGGGAAGCAGGCGGAAGCCGAAAAGCTGTTCAAAGAGATTTTTGAAGACGCTCCATCGACGGGCCTTGTGGCCGGCTATCTTGCCGAGATCGCAGAAAAGAAGGGTGACGATGCCGAGGCGTTCAAGTATTTAACGACTGCGGCGCTCTCCGGTCCCATGAAGCCGGAGGCGCGCAGCAGGTTCGAGGCGCTCTACCGTAAAACTCATAACGGATCGCTCGACGGCTTTGAGGCGATGCTCGACGCCAAATACAAGAAAGAGTTTCCCAATCCGCTCAAACTGGAGCACTACAAGCCGACAGCCTCACGAAGCAACCGCGTCGTTCTTGCCGAGATATTCACAGGCTCAGGCTGCCCCCCCTGCGTCGCGGCAGACCTTGCATTCGAGGCGATGATGGAACGCTACTCGACCAGCGATGTAGCGATCATCATGTATCACCTGCACATCCCTCGCCCTGATCCCATGACCAACCCTTCGACAGAGGCTCGCTCCAAATTCTATGGAGTCAGAGGCGTCCCCTCTTACGTGCTCGATGGAAAACTGGCAAGCGGGGGCGGACCCAGAAGCAATACGCAAGGGTTTTACGACAGGGTCAATCCTGATGTGGAGAAGAGGCTGGAAGAGGCTGCCGAAGCCGAGTTGTCGCTGGGCATCTCTCTCGAAGGAAGAATAGTGAGAGTCAAGGCCGGAGTCGATAAGATCAAGAGCGAATCCCCTGACCTGAAACTACAGATCGCGCTTGTCGAGGAGCATCTGACCTACAACGGGGAGAACGGCATACGTTATCACCCGATGGTGGTTCGCAGCCTCGGCGGCGAAAATGCCGGAGGGTTCGCGATAGAGAATTCCAAAGCTACGAGCGTAGAGCACACGTTCGACCTTGCGAAGATCAGCGAGGAGTTGAAGGCTCACCTCGACGATTATGAAACCAGGCGGAAGATAACCTTCGGCCAGAAGAAGCATGAGATAGACGCGGGAGGGCTGTCGGTTGTGGCGTTCGTGCAGGACACAAAGACGAAGCAAATCCTACAGGCGGCCTTTGTCAAAGTGAAGGCCGAAGCAGTAGAATCGAACCGATAGAAAGAAGTCAAAGGAGAGTTTCGGTGATAAGAAGAACCGTGATGGCGGCGGCGGCAGTCATACTGTCGCTGACCGCCATCGATGCGTATGCGCAGAATCCCATCAAATGGTCGCTCAAGGTCGGCTCGACATCTTCGCCGCTCAAGCCAGGCGACAGGTTCAACGTTCAAGTTATAGCGAATATCGAGGCCGGGTGGCATCTATATGCAATAACCCAACCTCCGGGAGGCCCCACTCCCACGCGGATAACGCTCCCTTCGGGACAGCCCTTCAAGGCAGGCGGGGCGGTCAAGTCTCCGCCTTCGCTCACCGACTTCGATCAGAATTTCGGGATCGATACGGAGTTCTTCGAAGGGTCGGCCACATTCACACTTCCTGTGACGGTCGCACGCGATGCGCCTGCGGGCAAGCACAAGCTCCGCGTGAATGCGTTCTTTCAGACCTGCAACGACCGTTTGTGTCTGCCTGCAACGACCGTCAAGATGGAAGCCCTGGTCGAAGTAGCGGCCGAGACGATTTCGTCCACGACTGTCAGCGCCTCGGAGCCGGAGGACAAATCACCTGTCGCGCAGGCTGAAACCAAAACGCCCGATCAATCCGCCGGGCAGCCGCAGACCGGGGCTGAAAGTTCCGAAAAGACCGATGCCGCGTCATTGTCTGCTTCGCCCTCTTCGAGCGAGCCGTCGGTTGCCGCTCAGTCACCGGGCGCAGCGACGAATATTGCGCGAACGACAGCGCCTGCGGGCGGGGTTGATACCAGTCAATCGCTTCTCTCTTTTATATGGCTTGCGATGACCGTTGGGGCTCTCTCGCTGCTTACGCCGTGCGTCTTCCCCATGATCCCGATAACGGTCTCTTATTTCACGAGCCACTCGGCGAGCTCGCGCGGCGCGGCCCTTCGCAATGCGTTCATCTATTCGGGCGGAATAATCCTAACCTTCACGGCTCTGGGCATGGCGCTCGCTCTCTTTGTCGGAGCGGCGGGTATAAACCTGTTTGCCGCAAACCCCTGGGTCAATCTGCTGATCACGGCGATCTTTCTCGGATTCGCCATGAATCTGTTCGGGGCCTATCAGATTCGCGTGCCTTCGGCGTTGCTTACGCGGCTCGATGCCCTGACCAGACGCGAGGGCGGCAGCCAGATGATAGGGATGCTCCTGACGGGGCTGGTCTTTACGCTCACCTCTTTCACCTGCACGGCCCCTTTCGTAGGCACCCTGCTCGTTATGGCCGCCCAAGGCGAATGGCAATGGCCGCTCCTCGGTATGCTCGCGTTTTCGACCGTCTTCGCGTTGCCTTTCTTCGTGCTTGCGATGATGCCGCAATTGCTGTCGCAGATGCCGCGTTCGGGCGGATGGTTGAATTCGGTGAAGGTTGTGATGGGATTGCTTGAGGTCGCGGCGGCTATGAAATTCATCTCCAACGTGGACCTTGTGTGGCACTGGGGCATCTTCACGAGAGAAGTGGTCGTGGCAAGCTGGGTGGCCGTGGCGGGGCTTATAACCTTTTATCTGCTCGGCAAGTTCCGGCTGTCGGAAGATGCGCCCGTCGAGCGAATCGGAGCCGTGCGATTGATGATGGCCATAGCCTTTCTGGCGCTCTCGCTCTATCTGCTGACGGGATTGTTCGGGCGGCGGCTCGGCGAAGTCGAGTCCTTCCTGCCGCCCGCGGCCGAAGGGACTTTTATGGCCGGAGGCGGGGAGGGGGGCGAGTTGCCCTGGATCGTTAACGATTACGAGGGCGCGCTCTCAAGGGCAAGGCAGGAGAAGAAGCTCGTGCTTATAGACTTCACAGGCTACACCTGTACCAACTGCCGCTGGATGGAAGCCAATATGTTTCCTAAAGCGGAGGTCAGGCGCGAGATGGAAAAATACATACGGGTGCGGCTCTACACGGACGGCGAAGGCGAGATATACGGGAAGCATCAGAGGCTCGAACAGGAAAAATTCGGCACCGTTGCATTGCCTTATTATGCGCTGGTCGATTCCGAAGGGAATCCTATGGCGAGCTTTGCGGGGCTTACGCGCAACCCGTCCGAGTTCATAGCCTTTCTTAAAACCCCGTATCCGAGCGCCGCACAGACCGATTGAAAGACGCGCGAGGGCTTCAGCCTTTGGTATCTACACAAGTATTTGACGAATGTTTTTGCGGCTATGCCGTAGTGATGTGCGGCAAGTCTCTGACTTGCCGGCTGGCCCGACAGTTTTTCGGGCTGCGCCCGCAAGGTCCGGGGCGTAGCCCCTAATGTATTGAAGAAGCCTGCTGCTGGAAGGTCCGAGACCTTCCACACATCACTGCGGCGAAGCCGCCCCTTTGAATTGTGTAGGCACCAATGAGCTTCAGCTTATAAAATCGCGCGGGCGATCTCACGAGCGACGCGATCAGCCTCTTTTATACAATCGCCCGTCGAAACTCCATGCAGGTAATTGCCCGCCAGATAAAGTCCCGGCATACGTTGGAGAAGATTTTCTATCGAGCAGACGCGCGCCGCATGGCCCAGGTTGTACTGAGGTATCGCCCTTTCGTATCGAGTGATGGCGATGGTTTGCGGCGGCGCGATGATGCCGAGAGCTCTTTGCAAATCCGTGTGTACAGTTGAAATTAACTCGGCATCCTTCAAGCGCGCAGAGCTTCTTGGCTCTCGCGCCCCGCCTATGAATACCGTGAGCAGCGATTTTCCCTCCGGCGCGCGGCCCTCAAATAAGCTCGAATTCCATACGCATCCGAGAATACTCAGTTCCTCGCCCGGCGCGACCAGAAAGCCGAAGCCGTCGAGCGGAGTCCGAATCGCTGATACATCATAAGCAAGGTGGATTATTGCAAGCTCCGCGTATCGTATCTCTTCGAGCAAACGGCTCAATTCATCCGAGAGCGGCGCGACCAGCCCCGAAGCAACATGCGCGGGCGCGGCGATCACCAGATGTTTGCTTCTGATCTGTTCTCTATGCCCCGATCTATCGAAGCTTACAGCGAAGCGATTATCCCCTTCCGTGATAGAAGCGCCGGATTGTGAATTCGGGATTTCAGATTCGATATTTTGCAAACGGCAATCGGCGCATCCGGTGATCAGTTCCTCTCCGATTCGTGATCGGAGCGTTTCTGTCAGAAAGGCCATCCCCTGTCGAAACGATACTGATCGCCTGCGCGTGGGAGTGGCTTTATCCATCACGTCGCGTGCGGCTTTCTTTGCGCGACGCGCTTCTTTAGCTTTGGCCATCATGCCGCGAAACAGGCCGCCGTAGTCCCTTTCAAGGTTTGCAAGGCGCGGGAATGCTGCCTGAACGCTCAACTGTTCGGCATCGCCCGCGTATATGCCCGACACGAACGGGGCGACGAGGCGGTCAGCAGCTTCCGGGCCGATGCGACGGCGGGCAAAGGATGCAACGCTCTCTTCAGTCTCTTCAGTGCGAGGCGGCACGAAAAATTCTTTGAGCAATCTGAGCTTGCCTGTGGTGCTGAACAGGCGGCTTTTGAAAAACGAGGCGGGGCCTGCCGGGACCGGGTGCAATCGCCCGTCGAAGTATACGTAAGCGGGAGCCTTCGGGTCGCCTTCGATCAGCTCATCGGTGATGCCGAGTTCTTCGACGAGGGCGAGCAATTCTTCTGTGCCCTGCGAACTGTTCGGGCCGCGTTCGATCAGGAAGCCGTCGACCACCTCGCTGCGAATCACGCCGCCCGCGCGCAAGGAGCTTTCCAGCAGCAGCGCATCGATGCCGAGTCTCTTCAAACGGTAAGCGCAGGCGAGGCCCGATACGCCAGCGCCTATGATTATTACATCTCTCTTGTTTCTCATAAATTTTACGAATCGAGGCGGAGATTCAGACAAATTATGTAGAGACCGGAAGAAACGATGAACGATGAATATCGCTCCGGCTTCATCGTTCACATTGCGGCGTTTCCCATTTAGGCATCCACCTGTTTACCTCTTCGCAATAACGATTGTAAGAATCCCCGAAAAGTTTCTTCAAGGTCGGCTCTTCAAAGTAGATGACGCGCAGGTGAAAGGCCACCGGCAAAAGCATCGCATAGATCAGCATTCCTATCGATTCAAAAAAGAGGGCCTCGCCCAGTATGATGATCGCAATCCCTAAGTACATAGGGTTCCGCACTACTCGGTAGAGGTCCGCGACAACGAGTCGCGTGGGCGGATCCCATGGAGCGGGCGTGCCTTTACCCTTCGAGATGAAGTTCCAGGCGCACCACAAATAGATGGCCGCGCCAAGCGATATCGGAAGCAGGCCGAAGAACTTGAATATGCCAAGTGCAACGGGAAGAAATTTTACGCGAGAAGACAGAATGAAATAAGGAACGAGAAAGGTCACTGTGCCGGGAGCGACCAGTGTGAAGAGAAATGTTTTTAAGCTCAACATCATTGCGCGTTTCGGAGGCTGAATCGTGATAGGGCGTTTGCAATGTTACTAGAAACCCGCCTCGCGCGCCAGAACTATGAAGGCTTGAACGGACACGTTCCTTCGCGTTATTCGGAGGCTCCCTCCCTTACGGTCAGGGTACTGAATTCAGAGCTTCGCGGACGAGGTTCGCCAGCGCCTCTATAAAGCCGGGGCGGCAATTCATGGCGGGCGCGCGGCGATAGACGCCCAGGCCCACTTCTTCCGCGACATCGCGGTAGAGTATGTCGAGTTCGTAGAGGGTTTCTATGTGTTCGGAAACGAAGCTGACGGGCACAAGCAAAACTTGAGACGCGCCTTCGCGGGCGAGCAGGCGAAGCGTCTCATCGGTCGAGGGGCGCAGCCATTTTACCGGGCCGACCTTGCTCTGAAATGAGAGCCTGTGAGGGCGGTCGCCGCCGAGTTGCTCCATCACGAGGCGCACGGTCTGCCGGGTGTGATCGAGATAAGGGTCGCCCTCTTCTATGTAGCTGACCGGGACGCTGTGCGCGCTGAAGACTATGTGAGTGCTCGATGGCTTCGGGTCTGGAAATTGCGCAAGTTCTTCGCTCACGGTTTCCGCTAAAGCGGCGATGTATCGCGGGTCGTCCTGCCAGCTTTCTATGATCGATAGACGCGGGCCGTCGCCTCCGTTCAGGCTAAGGATTTCATTCATGCGATTGAGGCTCGACCCTGTGGTTGAAATGGAAAACTGCGGATAGAGCGGCAGCACGACGAGCCGCGTTATACGGTCGCGGCGTATCAGAGAGAGGGCGTCTTCTATGAAGGGTTTCCAGTATCGCATCCCTACATAGACCCGCGCGTCTATGCCGAGTTGGGAAAGGGCTTGTTCGAGCGCCTGCGCCTGCAGATCGGTTATGCGGCGAAGCGGCGAGCCGCCTCCTATCTTTTTGTAATAGCCGCTCGATTTTCTATATCGCTGAGTCGCGATCAACCAGGCGAGCGGTTTTTGCAGGCCGCGCCAGGGAAGTCGGATTATATCGGGATCAGAGAAGAGGTTATAGAGAAACGGCTTGACATCATCGAGCGTTTCAGGGCCGCCGAGGTTGAAGAGCAGCACCCCTGTTCGCTCGCTTGTTCGATTTGAATCGCTCATTCGAAACTCAGCGCCTGTTTAAAAATCGCGGTCCCGGCTGAATGATATTCAAGGACCGGTTTCCGATATGACTGTCAGGCCGTCAACGCTCGCGTAATGTTTGCCGTTGTGAGTGACGAGAGGAATGCCATGCAAAAGAGCCGTAGCTGCTATCCAGGCATCGGCGGTTTGAATTGGACGCCCTTTGCGTCGGGAGGAGTTTATTGCTTCAGCCCATCTGAAACACATTGCACGAGAAGAGTACAGGACTATGAAATCCTCTAAGAACTCTTCCAGCTTGTACTTCCTGGCCGCTCCCCAGTTTTTTTCAAGTGACCATCGGTTCATCTCAGCCAAAGTCATGAATGAAATGACTGTGAGCTTACCGGCCAAATGCGGGCGGTATAATGCGGCGCGGCTGTCCTGTTTGAATAGGAAAGACATAACATCCGTATCTATTACGACACTCTCAATCATGGTATATCCCTTATTTCATCCTCATCTCGCCATCGCCTGATTGTGGCTATGAACTCGTCTACGCTTTCATCTTCAGGCCAAAAATCTGCCTTGACCATAAGCGCGTCGAAATCCAAAGGCTTCACTCCTTGCTCTTCGGCCATAGAAACTAATTTTGCCAGAGCTTCGCTCTGTTCCGGCGTTCGCTCTTTTGCATGCGCGTCAGTGTCATGATTTGTTGAAACATTCTTCCTAACCATTTCTTTCCCTCCTTCCCGCTCGCCGCATTCAAAC
>JAKEHD010000417.1 GCA_022615215.1 Blastocatellia bacterium | reverse complement strand
GCTCCTCTGCTCCCCTGCTCCCCTGCTCCCCTGCTTCATTCATACCGTCGCTTCTTTTCGCTCTGTACCGATTTATAGAGCCTGCCGAAGCTGCGCTCTTTTTCCCTTCGCGCTCGCGAGTCCTGGCGCGAGTCGAGGTACTCCAACTCTTTCTGCATCTTCTTGTAATTCTCGACGCGAGCGGCATCGAGCGAGCCGTCTTCGAGGGCTTCTTTTATGGCGCAGCCCGGTTCGTTCTCATGCCTGCAATTACTGAAGTAACACTCGCCGCCGAGCGAATCTATATCGGCAAAGGTATCTGACAGTCCTTCGCCCGCGTCCCATAGTTGCAATTCGCGCATGCCGGGAGTGTCTATCAACAGGCCGCCCGCAGGCAGTATTATAAGCTCACGATGAACGGTCGTATGCCTCCCCCTGTCATCGCGCGCCCTCACCTCTCGGACCTTCTGCACATCTTTTCCCATAAGCCGATTGATGAGCGTCGATTTGCCCGCGCCCGACGATCCGAGGAAAGCGATGGTCAACCCCGCGCATAAGTATTGATTCAATTGTTCGAGGCCGAGATTTTTTACAGAGCTTATGGCATGCACGGGCACGCCGAGGGCTACCCGTTCGACTTCGAGCCGACGCTCTTCAACCTCATCCGAGAGGTCTGCTTTGCTCAGTATGACGACAGGCTCTGCGCCGCTTTCGAGCGCGACTGTCAGATAGCGTTCTATCCTTCGGAGGTTATAATCCCCGTCGAGGCCCTGAACCAGAAAGATCGTGTCGATGTTGGATGCGACTATCTGCTCTTCTGTGACAGCGCCCGCGACCTTTCTTGAAAAGGCGCTGCGCCTCGGCAGGACCGTATGTATGACGGCTTTCTTTTCACTGGCGAAAGGGGTGATTACAACCCAATCGCCTACGGCTGGAAAATCACTGCGCGACTCAGCCTGAAAATGGAATTTCCCCGTCACCTCGGCAAGCATCTCTCCGGCTTCGGTGTAGATGCGATAGAGGCTCTGATATTCGAGAGCGACCCTTCCAACCGAGTGGCCTTCGGCCTTGTAGGGCGCGAAGGCTTCTTCAAAAAATGGGTTCCATCCGAGATCGTTTAAATCAGGCATACGGTTTTACTTCCTGGCCGCCCTGCCGGTGCGCTTTTGCATGATGCTCTCCGAACTCGCAAACGCATCGAAGCCGGGGAATCGGGCGGCGCGGCCGAGTTCTTCTTCTATGCGAAGCAACTGATTGTACTTGGCTACGCGGTCGGTGCGGCTCGCGGAACCTGTCTTTATCTGCCCCGCATTGGTCGCAACCGCAAGGTCTGCGATGAACGTGTCTTCGGTCTCGCCCGAACGATGCGAGATCACCGAACTGTAGCTGTGAGTCTTTGCCATCTCGATGGTGTCTATGGTCTCGGTGAGCGAGCCTATCTGATTGACTTTTACGAGAATCGAATTCGCAACCTTTTCTCGGATGCCGCGAGCCAGGTATTCGGTATTGGTGACAAAGAGATCATCGCCCACGAGTTGCACGCGCTGGCCGAGTTCGCCCGTGAGCGCGGCCCATCCTTTCCAGTCGGATTCGGCGAGGCCGTCCTCTATGGAGATGATCGGGTATTGAGCGACCCAGGCGGAAAACAGGGCGATCATATCGTCGGAAGTCTTGCGCTCGCCTGTCGATTTGTGAAAGACGTAGCGATTGTTTTTATAAAGCTCGCTCGATGCCGTATCGAGCGCAAGGGCTATCTGGTCTCTGGCTTTGTATCCGGCTTTGTTTATGGCTTCGAGAATCGCTTCTATAGCCTCTTCGTTCGACTTCAAATTGGGAGCGAATCCGCCTTCATCGCCTACGGAAGTCGAATGCTTGCGTTCCTTCAGGACGGACTTGAGAGCGTGGAAGACCTCGACCCCCGCGCGCAGAGCGTCGGAGAATGTAGAAAAGCCGCCGGGCACGATCATGAATTCCTGAAAGTCTACGTTATTGTCCGCATGCGCGCCGCCGTTGATTATATTCATCATCGGGACGGGAAGGGTTCGCGCGCCCACTCCGCCGAGATAAGAGTAGAGCGGCACGCCTAGAGCATCGGCCGCCGCGCGAGCCGTGGCAAGCGATACGGCCAGAATGGCGTTAGCGCCCAGCTTGCGTTTATTAGGCGTCGAGTCGGCTTCGAGCATAGCCGCGTCAACGTCAGCCTGCAACAATGCATCGCGCCCGATTATCGCTTTAGAGATTATCGAGTTGACGTTGTTGACAGCTTTTTGAACGCCTTTGCCGAGGTATTGTTTCTTATCATTATCGCGGAGTTCGAGAGCTTCATTTTCGCCCGTCGATGCCCCCGACGGGACGGCCGCGCGCCCCGTAGCGCCGCTTGCGAGAATGACTTCGGCTTCTACGGTAGGATTTCCTCTCGAATCGAGAATCTGTCTGGCTCGGACTCGTTCTATAGTCGTCATAATGGCTCCATTGTATCAAAGTTCCGATGAGAGTTTTTATACTCGCTCGCCGGAGTCGCTTATGATAGCTGGCCGCCGGTGAGAGTGACAAGAGAAGGGAAGCAGAGGGGCAGGGGCGTTAAGAAGGATGAAGGATGAGGGATGAAGGATGAATCGACTACGTATTCGCGGCTTTCATCCTTCATCCTT
>JAKEHD010000416.1 GCA_022615215.1 Blastocatellia bacterium | reverse complement strand
CATCAGCTATCAGTCTTCAGCCGTCAGCCGTCAGCCGTCTGTCTGATAGCTGATAGCTGATAGCTGATAGCTGGCCACTGATAGCTGGTATAAGATTGATCTACAAACTGTGAAACTTTGAATTACACGCGAAGCGGAGAACGACTATGGAACTGATGCAACTCGAAATGTTTGTGGCGATGGTCGAGGAGGACAACTTTCACAAAGCGGCCGAACGTGTATGCCGCACTCAACCTGCGTTGAGCATGGCATTGCGGAAGCTTGAAGAAGAGATCGGTGCGCCGCTCTTCGACCGCTCGAATCGCAATGCTTACACCCCGACCGACACGGGCGAAGTGCTCTACAAGTACGCAAAGAACCTGCTCGACCTGCGCGATGAAACCATCTCTGCGCTCGAACAGGTCCACAGCCTTCAGAGCGGGAGCCTCCGCATAGGCGCAAATGAGAGCACCTGTTTATATCTGCTGCCGGGGTTGGTCCTCGCATTTCACGAGCAACATCCCAGGATCAAGATAGAGGTTTATCGCAAGCCTTCGGCCCGTCTGCCACAAGACCTCAGACAGCGCAATCTCGATTTCGCCATACTCTCTTTTCCGCCCGAAGACAGCGACCTCGAAGCGACGCCCATAATGCATGACGAGATGGTCCTGATCGTAAGCCCGCAGCACAGGCTTGCCCGCCGCGAGCGCGTGCATATAAAGGAGATGGGCGCAGAATCCTTCATCGGGCACAATGTCAAATCCCGTTCGCGTAAAAAGGTCGTCGATGTGTTTCGCCGCTTCCAGACGCCGCTCAATATAACTATAGAGATCGACACAATAGAGAGCATAAAGAAGTTCGTGGCCATGAATCTGGGCCTGGGATTCGTGCCTCGAATGTGCGTGCAGGAAGAGGTCTCGCGCGGCGCGCTCGTAGTGGTGCCCGTCGATGGCTTCAGCCACGAACGCACTCTATGGGTCGTGCGCCGCCGCACAGACGCTCACTCGCACGCGACCAAAGCCTTCATGCAGATCATCGAACAGCTTGCCGAAAAATCGCTCCTTAACGGTCGTGCCACTGAAAACGAGCAAGCGCCCTGCGACCCGGCCAGGATCGACGGCGACGCAGAAGCGATGCCTGGCGCTATAAACTGACGCGGAGGAGCAGGGGCGTTTGGAAGGATGAGGGATGAAGGATGAAGGATGAATCGACCGTATCGCAACTACTTTCATTCTTCATCCTTCATCCTTTACGAATCGCTCCCCTGCTTCCCTCCTCCTCCGACTCCCGACCCCTGGCCCCTGGTCCCTGATTTGTTGTAACCTACAAACTCTTATGCTAAGTAATGACCTTGCCTCTCTCGTCCCATAGGGACGGCTGAATTTAGGCAGGGAATTTTGCGCCTGCAAATCAAGTCCGTATGCATCTCGTCGCGCGAGCGACGATTGAATTATTTGCTTGATTTCAACCGTCGCTACGCGACGCGAAATGCGTTCGGCTCGGCTTTCCGGGCCTTGAAAGACCCGGCTAAATCGGGCAGCCGCTGACGCGGCTGAGTGGTTACTACGCTCATCAGGTTCGGCCGATGATTGCAAAAATCGGGAGAGGTTTCGCCATAAAGATTTCTTTCTACTTCGGCCCTCCGGTGAGAGCATCCGGTCTGATTGATTTTCAGGAGAACACTCGATGTCCGCAGCCAAATCATCATCCCCGCGCTTTTCTGAAACGGATGCCATAAGAATCGCCAAAGAACTTTACGGCATCACCGCATCCGCGCGAGAGCTTCCGAGCGAACGCGATCAAAACTTTTATCTCGAAGACGAACGCGGCCGCGCGTCCGTGCTCAAGATAGCCAACTTCGCCGAGAAAAGAGAGATGCTCGATTTTCAAAATCGAGTTCTACAACATCTGGCAGAGCAACTCCCCGAAGCCCTCGTCCCTCGCGTGTGCCCTACTGTGTCGGGCGAAGATATTGCAACCACCATTGCCCCGGACGGCTCCGAGTTTTTCGTGCGCATGCTGAACTATCTGCCGGGCGCTCTGCTGGCAAACGTCAAACCGCACACGCCGGAATTGCTCCACAGCTTCGGCCGCTTTCTAGGCGAGATGGATAGGGCGCTATTTGATTTCTCTCACCCCGCTGCGCACAGGGATTTGAAATGGGACTTGAAAGGAGCCGCCTGGATTGCAGAGTACACGCATCACATCGCCCGACCTGAGCAGCGCGCCATCGTCGAGCATTTCCTCAATCACTTCGAAACATCGGTCGCTCCCCTGTTGCCTTCGCTTCGCGCATCTATAATTCACAACGACGGCAACGACTACAACGTGATCGTTGCGATGGACGCGCGCGGCAATAAGCGAGTCGCCGGGCTTATAGATTTCGGCGACATGATGCATGGCCCTACGGTGTGCGAGATTGCCGTCGCCGCCGCTTACGCTATGCTTGGAAAACCGGACCCTCTGCAATCGGCGGCGCGCATAGTTGCAGGCTACCACGAAGTCTTTCCTCTGACCCAGGCGGAACTCGAAGTGCTTTACTCTCTGATATGCATGCGGTTGTGCGTGAGCGTTACCAACTCGGCGTATCAACAGAAAGTGGAGCCGGAAAATCAGTACCTGCTTGTGAGCGAAAGACCTGCCTGGGCGCTGCTTGAAAAACTTTCGGGCACAAACCCCGACCTGGCGCATTATATCTTCAGGCATGCCTGCCGAATGCCGCCCTGCCCTGAAAATGAAACCGTCGTGAGATGGTTGAAAAATAATCGGCACGAGATCGGCCCGGTCATTCAGTACCCCGACCGTGAGGGAGGGGATTCGATTTGCGATCTGAAGACGATGAAAAAGGTGGTCTTCGATTTGAGCGTCGGCAGCCTCGAACTCGACGACCTCTTTCAGTACCCCGACCGTGAGGGAGGGGGTTCATCATTGACCGACGTAGAAGCCTTCACAAAAAAATTATTCGGCAGAATGAAATCGGAAAAAGCCGCCGTAGGAATCGGCAGATACAACGAAGCGCGCCTCGTTTACGCAAGCGATATTTTCAAATCGCCCGATTCGTCGGAGCAGCGAACCATACATATCGGCATCGATCTGTTTTTAAAAGCCGGTTCGCCCATCTTCTCTCCGATGGACGGCCGCGTACACAGTTTTCAGAACAACCGCGCGCCGCTCGACTACGGCCCGACCATCATAATCGAGCATGAGTTCAGTAGCACGACCGTGAGGGAGTGCTTCTTCACCCTCTACGGCCACCTGAGCGAAGACTCCCTCGAAGGTCTCTATCCGGGCAAGCCCATCAAAAAGGGAGACCCGATAGCGAGCGTAGGCAATTATCCTGTGAACGGCGGCTGGCCGCCTCATCTCCATTTTCAAATCATAAACGATATGCTCGGCTACGAAGGCGACTTTCCAGGCGTCGCCCTTCCCTCTCAAAGAGATGTGTGGCTGAGTCTTTGCCCCGACCCTAATCTGATACTCGGTATCCCTGAAGAGAGCTTCCCTTCTCTGCCTCTAACCTCAGATGAAATACTCGCGGTCAGAGAGCAGCGCATCGGAAAATCTTTGAGCATCTCTTACAACGAACCGCTCAACATAGTCCGAGGAGCGATGCAGTACCTCTACGATGAAACGGGGAGGGCTTATCTGGATGCAGTCAATAACGTGCCTCATGTAGGCCACTGCCATCCGAGAGTGGTCAAAGCGGCTCGCCAACAGATGGGCGTGCTCAATACCAACACTCGATACCTGCATGAAAACCTCGCGCGATATGCCGAGCGCCTCGCTGCCACATTGCCCGACCCTCTGAGAGTCTGTTTCTTCGTATGCACGGGGAGCGAGGCCAACGAGCTTGCCTTGAGGCTGGCACGCGCGCACACCGGGCAAGCTGATTTCATAGTGGTCGAGGGCGCTTATCACGGCAACACATCCGCGCTCATAGAGATCAGCCCTTATAAATTCGACGGACCCGGAGGAGCGGGCGCGCCGCCTCACGTGTACACGGTCCCTATGCCCGACGTGTATCGGGGTCGATATAAATCTGATGACCCGCGCGCAGGCGAACGATACGCCGCTCACGTTCGAGAGGCTATCGAAGAGATTCAGAAAAATCAAAGAGGTCTCGCGGCCTTCATCTGCGAATCCATGCTCGGATGCGGCGGTCAGATCGTGCTGCCTGAAAATTACCTGAAGGAAGCTTATCGCCACGTGAGAGAAGCGGGCGGCCTCTGCATAGCCGATGAAGTACAGGTAGGGTTCGGGCGCGCGGGTTCTCACTACTGGGCATTTCAGATGCATACGGTAGTGCCCGACATCGTGACGCTCGGAAAACCCATTGGCAACGGCCATCCGCTCGCGGCAGTCATCACCACAGCGGAAGTCGCGGCCTCTTTCGATAACGGGATGGAATACTTCAACACTTATGGGGGGAACCCTGTTTCCTGCGCCGCAGGGCTTGCCGTCCTGGATGTGATCGAAGATGAAGGCTTGCAGGAAAACGCTCTTAAAGTCGGCGCTCGATTGAAAGCGGGTCTCGCGCGTTTGATGGGGAAATACCCTCTCATAGGCGACGTTAGAGGACAGGGGCTTTTCTTAGGGGTCGAGCTTGTGCGCGACCGCGAGACTCTCGAACCTGCCGCAGCCGAGGCCGCATACGTCGTTGAAAGAATGAAAGAGTGCGGCATACTCATCAGCACAGATGGCCCGCATCACAATGTGCTGAAGATCAAACCGCCGCTAGTTTTTTCTGAAGAGAACGCCGATTTGCTCGTAAGCACGCTCGATGAAATTTTGACAGAAGACTTTGTGGGAAACGATGAACGATGAATGATGAATCTGGATTTTGACCACAGATCACACAGATTTCACGGATAGACGGAAGAAAGAAATCTTT
>JAKEHD010000415.1 GCA_022615215.1 Blastocatellia bacterium | reverse complement strand
GGCTTTGGCCCGCCAGGCGGGGCTGATACTGGACCGCCACCGCCGCCGCCACCGCCACCACCGGAGCCGGAAAAACCGAAGCCGCCTCCGTCTATAGTCCGCAAATCGGGCGGCGTGCTTCAGGGGTCGGCCACGAGGCGAGTCCAGCCCAGCTACCCGGCGCTTGCGAAAGCGGCCCGCGTCAGCGGGTCGGTGGTCGTCGAGGTGACCGTCGACGAAGCGGGCAACGTCATATCGGCTCGCCCTATATCGGGCCACGCGCTGCTGAAAGACGCAGCCGTGCAGGCGGCACAGCGATGGAAGTTTACGCCTACACAACTCAGCGGCGTGCCCGTGAAGGTCATAGGCACGATAACTTTCAACTTCTCTCTGTGAGAAGCTCGACACACACTTGGATTTTCCCGGCCTTAGGGAGGCTGGCCTCCCTAAGGCATGCACTAAAAGTTTCTAAATTATTTTGGAGGGTTTCAATCGATGCTACTTCTAACGAACCTGTGGCTCGCGGGCAGCAAACTCGCGTTCTTCTTGCTCCAGGCTGAGGGCGGCGCTCCGGCCGAACCCGTCACGGAAGACTTTTCGCTCTGGGGCATGATTCAAAAAATGGAATGGCCGGCGATCGTGGTCGCAATCGTGCTGGCTCTGATGAGCATGTACTCCATAGCCGTCATGGTCGAGCGATGGTTGACCTACAACGCGGCCCGTAATCAGTCGCGCCAGTTCGCCCCCAAAGTGGCTGCTGCGCTGCGCGACAATCGTATAGACGAGGCGATAGAGATTTCAGACCGCCACAAGAAATCCCATCTCGCGATGGTTGTCAACGCCGGGCTGCAAGAGTTCCAGGCGCACCAGGCGGGGGCCGATATTTCAGGCACGACCATGGACGCCGCGCGCCGCGCCCTGCAACGCGCGACCGCCCTGAAGACTGCGGAACTCAAACGCGGCCTTTCGGGGCTTGCGACCATAGGCTCGACGGCCCCGTTCGTCGGACTCCTCGGGACGGTCGTCGGCATCATCAACGCTTTCCAGGGTATGAAGGCGGCCGAAGGAACGGGCATCTCTGCGGTCGCGGGCGGAATATCGGAGGCGTTGATCGAAACGGCGTTCGGACTGCTTGTGGCTATCCCGGCCGTGTGGGCCTTCAACATCTTCCAGAACAAGGTCGAGGCTTTCGTCATCGAGATGGACAACTCCTCGTCCGAGTTGATCGACTACTTCCTGAAGCGCCGGGAACTGAGGTGATGCTATGGGTATGGATGTAGGAGGAGGCGAGGGCGGTCTCGTCTCCGATATAAATGTGACGCCGCTGGTAGACGTGATGCTTGTGCTGCTCATCATCATGATGGTGGTCGCGCCCCTTTTGCAGACGGGGGTCAGCGTCGCACTGCCGCAATCGAAAAATCCTGAACTCGATTCCAACATCATCAAAGAGACTTCGGCGGTCATCTCTATCCCGGACAATGAAGAGGTATTCATCGGTCGCGACAAGGTCGCGCTGGCCGATATCGGGACCAGAATCAAGTCTATTCTCAAGGACAAAAAGCCCGAAGATCAGGTCGTATACATCAAGAGCGGCAAGCTCGTCAAATACGGCAGGGTGGTGGAGGTCATTGACGAAGTCAGGAATGCGCAGTTTGATCGAATAGGTCTCGTGGCCGAAAAAGAGAAGCTCGCACCTGGAGCAAGCGAGAACTAAAGACGCGGCCGCCGCTTTGTGATGGCGCGCCGAAAGAGTTTGGCGGGCGCTCGCGCGAGCGCCCGCCGCGAATCATATTTGTAATCAGGAGGGGGCCGCCGGTGAGTGCGGGTTGGGCGGCCGGAAGGCATAATGGCACAAGATAATTTTGAAGAGCAAATAGGTAAGAAAAAGCTCGGACTGGCTCCGCCCAACATCAACGTCACGCCGCTTGTGGACGTATTGCTGGTGCTGCTGATCATCTTCTTTGTGATTCAGCCTCGTAAGGAGGCGAAGTTCGAATCTCAGATACCTCAAAAGCCTGAACCACAAGCCGAAGAAAATGCAGTTCCCCCACAGGGACTGCTGCTCGTCGAAGTGAAGACAGGGGCGGGTCCCGATCAAACGGTCGAGTTGAACTCACAACCTATGACTCTGCTGGAGCTTGGTCCCCGGCTCGCAGCCGAATTTGAGAGGCGCGAACGCGACGGGGTGAAAGATAATACCGTTTACTTGAAGGCGAAAAAAGATAAGCCTTATGGGGACATAGTTCACGTGATAGATGTGCTCAAAGGGGCGGGCGCGCAACCCATAGGGCTTCAGTTGGACTATCTCGAACCCTGACCTTCGGCCACTGCGGCCATGCCTTCCGGTATCTGAGACGGGTCGCAGGCTAACATACCGGCCTGAATCGAGCGTTCATCAGTCAGGTTTCGAAACTTCGCTTTCACTACCCGGTCCCGAATGGCGGGACTGTTCCGGTCAGGTTCCAGTTGCCCCTTTTGCTCGGAAAGGGCCGACAAAGAACGATATACCTTGTCCCGCGCTACGGAGAGCGGGAGGGAAGGACTTTGGAAATGATTTTGAATAAAAAGAAATATTCGATGTCGCTCGTTGTGCTGGCCGTCGTCGCCCTGACGATGTCCGGGTGTGGTGTTGTCAACACGCTGCGCGCGAAAGACAATCTCAATGAGGGAGTGCGAGAGTTCAACAAGGGCAAATACGATCTGGCTCGTGCAAAATTCGAGCGCGCCCTCGAATTAAGCCCCGACATGATCAACGCGCAGAAGTTCCACGCTCGCACCCTCAATGCGCAGTTCGATACAACCCTTAAAAAAGGCCTCGGTATGGAGACTATCGAGGCTTTTGAGAAGATGATCAGGGAACACCCGGACGACTATAAGATGATTGACGAGTCGCTTGCATTCATTACCAAAGTTTATGAGAAGATGGCCGAAAACACCCCGGATGAAGAGAATCAGTCTCCCGAATATCTCGAAAAGGTGAGAGACGATTATCGCCAGAAACAGCGAGACACTCTGCTCAGGCGGGCGGAAAACGCAAACAAATCGGGAGACAAGGAGATAGAAGCGGCCGTCTATCACGCGCTGGGAGCCAGCTACTGGAACGAGAGCTACTACACACACAGCGAGCGTTACGTCAGATATAACCGGCCGATCACTCCCGATGTGGCAGAGAAGATGAGGCCGCTGGTCCTGAAAGGCCACGAGTACATACAGAAATCGATCCAGATCAAAGCCGATCAGCCCGATGTCTGGATATTCGAGCGATTGCTGCTTTATGAAGACCTGAAGATCGAAACCGACCCTGCGCGCAAAAAAGAGATCGAAGCCAGGATCAAGGATGTGAGCGCGAGCTACGACAAGTACCGGCTGCAACAGCAGCAGCAAGCCGAAAAATCCGGCGCAACCGACACATCGAAGTGAAGCAGACGCAACCGTGTGTTAGAATCCGTGGTGGCAACCCCGAGGGTTGCCGCCTTTTTATTTTATGGGCGCTCCAGAGACTGCCCGGTGCTATCCGAGCGACGATCGAGATAGGAAGACGATTGCGCCTTCTCAGGATGGCGCGTATGAATTTGAAGTTTCAGACTCGGATTTGAGATCATAAGATAGCGATTGAGACAATCTGATGATTCGCTTCGAGACTATAGTTGAAAAGGTCAACCGCAACCACCCCGGCGCGGATGTGGAACTGCTGCGCCGCGCATACCTGTTTTCCGCGCGCGAGCATCGCGGCCAGATACGCAAATCCGGCGAACCCTACCTTGTCCACCCGCTCGAGGTCGCAAACATCCTCGCCGAACTCAAGCTCGACCCCGTTTGTATAGCGACCGGATTGCTGCACGATATAGTCGAGGATACCGATACTCCGCTCTCGACCATAGAGGATTATTTCGGCGAGGAAGTCGCACATCTCGTCGATGGGCTGACCAAAATATCGAAGCTCGACCACGCTTCTTATGAAGAGCGCCAGGCGCTCAACATGCGCAAGATGCTGCTTGCGATAGTCGACGATGTGCGAGTCGTGCTCGTGAAACTCGCCGACCGGCTCCACAACATGCGCACGCTCCAGTATCTGCCGGGCGAGAAACGCCAGCGCATAGCTCAGGAGACGCTCGACGTTTACGCACCCATCGCGCACCGTCTCGGCATGAGCCGCGTGCGAGGCGAACTCGAAGACCTTGCATTCAAATATCTCGAACCCCAGGAGTACGCAAAACTCAAGGAACTGGTCGAAAGCCGGCGCGCGCGACTCGAAGGCTTTCTCGAAGAGATCAAGCAGCGCATATCGCGCATGCTGGCCGAATCCGACATAAAGGTCGAGCATATCGAAGGGCGCATCAAGCGATTGTACTCGATTTACAATAAGCTCAAACGCCAGCGCATAACCATAGATCAGGTCTACGATCTGGTGGCCATACGGATAATCACAGAGTCAGTGAAGGATTGCTACGCCGCGCTCGGAGTCATACACGCCGAGTGGAAACCTATCCCTACGCGGTTCAAGGACTGGATAGCCATTCCGCGCGAAAACCTTTATCAATCGCTCCACACCTCGGTAGTGGGCGACGGGGGCCAGCCCTTCGAGGTGCAGATTCGAACCGAAGATATGCACGCGATGGCCGAGGAAGGGATAGCCGCGCACTGGAAATACAAAGAGGGACGGCGCGGCTCGCACACCGATGAAGACGAGGCTTTCGTATGGCTCAAACGGCTGGTCGAGGGGCAGCAGGAACTCAAGGACTCGCGCGAATTCCTCGATTCGCTCAAGCTGGACCTCTACCCCAAAGAGGTTTACTGTTTCACGCCCAAGGGCAAAGTCATGGAGTTGCCGCGCGGAGCCACGCCCGTCGATTTCGCCTTCATCGTTCATACGGAAGTGGGCATGAAGTGCGCGGGCGCGAAGGCCAACGGCCGCATAGTGCCGCTCAGATACCAGGTCCGTAACGGCGACGTGATAGAGATAATAACCTCTCCGAACGCGCGCCCCTCGCGCGACTGGATGAATTTCGTCAAGACCGCGAAGGCGCGGTCCAAGATACGCCACTTCCTGTCCGAAAGCGAGCGCACGACGGCCATTGAAATCGGCAGGAAGTTGTTCGAGAAGGAGGCCGAACGGTTTCGACTGAGCGCCAGGAAGATTCTCTCGAACGGCGAACTCGATCAGATCGCGCCCGACTACGGTTGCGCCCGCGCGGAAGACCTGCTGGCGGCCATAGGCTACGGCAAGGTGATTGCGCGCAGCGTCATAGGAAAGCTCCTGCCGCCCGAACGCGCGGGCGAAGTCGAACTGGAGAAGAAGCCCACGCTCAAGCAGGTGGTCAAGCGTGCGCTCGGATTTCAGGACCGCATAAGGGTCAAAGGCATAGACGATCTCATGGTCTATCGCGCCCGGTGTTGCAACCCGATTCGAGGCGAGGCAATAATCGGCTACATAACTCGCGGCAAGGGAGTGGCCGTGCATACGGCCAACTGCCCGAACGCATCGAGTCTCATGGTCAACCCCGAACGCATAATAGAAGTCGAATGGATGAAGTCCGACAGCAAAGACCCTGCGGCCTTTCCTATAACCATAAAGCTCGTCACCGAAGACCGCCCCGGAATGGTTGCCGATGTGACGCAGGCCATCGCAAGCGTCGGCACCAACATGCGCGACATAAGCGCCACCATAGACGATGAAGGCCACGGCCTGCTCATTCTCACCGCAGAGATTTTCGACCTCAAACACCTGGAAAAGATCACCGGCGCGCTCAAATCCGTCAAAGGCGTAATAGAACTGGAACGCATGAGCGAACAGACCGTCAAGTCGTAGCTGTCAGCTATCAGCCGTCAGTCATCAGCTATCAGTCATCAGCCTTCAGTCGTCAGAAGGTTTGATTTTCAATAACAGGCCAGTCGTAATCCTCTTCGCTCGGAGAATCGCTCCCAGCCGGGACAGATGAAACCTTTAGCTCTGCTTTGCGCTTTCCCGACAGGCTTTGCGAAATTGTATCCATCAGCTACTTGCCTGAAGACTGATAGCTGATAGCTGAAGACTGATAGCTGACGGCTGACGGCTGATTTCCATCAGTGGACAACTGCGCGGGCATCTGAGATAATTTGCAATTTCAGCGAGGTGTTTGATTCTTACCTGTGGAGCAAGTCGAGCATGAGAGAGAGAGTTCAGACCGACAACGCGCCCGCTGCAATCGGGCCGTATTCGCAGGCGATAAAAGCCAACGGGCTTGTATTCGCATCGGGCCAGATAGCCCTTGATCCGGCGACCGGCCAGATAGTGGAAGGCGGTATCCGTGAACAGACCGAGCGCGTGCTCAACAACCTGAAGGCGGTGCTTGAGGCCGCCCATAGCTCGCTCGACCGCGTGGTGAAGACGACCGTTTATCTGTCCGACCTGGGCGATTTCAGCGAGATGAATGAGGCTTATGGCCGCTTCTTCACAGGCGAGCCGCCTGCGAGGTCTACGGTCGAGGTTTCGCGCCTCCCGCGCGATGCGCGGGTCGAGATAGATGTGATCGCGCTTGAAGAATGAGGGGGCAAAATAGATTGTGGACTTATGACTTGCGATCCACAATCTATCGTTTGAAATTTATGGAGGGGATCAGGCGACCTTGACGACTTTGCCTGCTTTGAGGCACCGCGTGCAGACGCGAATTCGCTGCGCGCGGCCGCTGATGAGCGCGCGAACGACTTGAATGTTCGGGTTGAAGCGGCGGGAGGTCCGGTTGTTGGCATGGCTGACGCGGTTGCCGAACAGCGGTCCCTTGCCGCATACTTCACAGCGTTTTGACATTAGCATATACCTCCGATGAGAATTTCTATATGAAAGCAAAACGGAAGTTTAACACGGGCGGGCGACCGTCCGTCAAACCTTTTTTGCGAAGGAGCAAAGCCGTGTATCGTTTCTCAAAGATATTTTCCGCAACGATGATCGTGATCGCCTCACTGCTCGGAGCATCCTGCAAGGACACAAGCAACGCCGATAGCCAAGCGGCCGCAAGGGTCGGCTCCTACGAGATAACGCTCGAACAGGTCGACAGGACCATCAAACAACAGCTCAATGCCAGCGGCGGCAAGGGAACTCTCACGCCAGCCGAACTGGTTGCAGCAAGGCTCAGCGTGCTCGATAGCATGATTCAGGAAGAGACCCTTTATCAGAAGGCCCAGAGAGAGAATCTCGTTCCCGACGAAAACAAGGTGACTCAGGAGATTCAAAAGACCAAGCAGGGGCTGACCGAGGAACAGTATCAGACCCAGTTGAAAGAGGCAGGGCTGACCGAAGAATACCTCCGGGAAAGGGCGCGCAGGTTGCTTGCGATCAATGAACTGCAAGAGCGCGAAAAAGCCCGCGTCACCGCGCCTACCGACGCCGAAATCGAGAAGTACTACAACGACAATAAAGATCGCATGGTGCAAAGCAGAGGAGTCGACCTCTCGATCGTAGTGGCCGACCCGGCCAATAATGGTTATGCCGACGATGCAATAGGGGACCAGGCAGCCGAAACCAAGATCAAGGCCATCTACGAACAACTCAGAAGCGGGACCGATTTCGCAACCATCGCAAGGCAGAGGTCCGAGCATGAATCGGCCGCAAACGGCGGCAATCTCGGCTTCGGGGATGAAGCGGGTCTCCGTCAATTGTTTCCCACACGGCCTGAAATCGCTCAGAGATTGTTGACTCAGATGAATCCGGGTCAGTACACGGAGCCTGTGAAAGACAACCTGGGCGGGCAGTGGGTCATATTCAAGCTGAACGGCAAGCGCGATAAGCCGGTGAATCTGACCATCGATGACGTTCGCAAGAACATCATCGATGCCATCACCCAGCAGCGGCAGCAGATATTGTGGCAGTCTCTCCTGCTGGTTGCGAGGTCTGAGGTCTCGACGAAGAATTATCTGGCCGAGAGCATAGTCCAGAACCCGAAATCCATCGCCGACATGCAGCCTTCGAAATTGCTGCAACAAAGCGCCGCAAAGCCGCAACCTCAGCCGTCGCCGCAGCCGCGCATCGAAAACGAGAACCAGAACAGTTCGCAGGCACCTACTTCGAATGCGAACCGTTAGAACGGCTGTCTGTAGTCCGTTGTCCGGCAGCGGAGCGTGGTCGCGTAATCGCGTGGTCGCGTAATCGCGTGGTCGCTCCCATGTACGCTTCCGTCCGTTGCTCTTTGTGTCAAGGTCCGGCCGAAAGCGGAACCTTCGACCGACAGCGGACGACGGACGACGGACGATTGACAATGCTCTTTCGACTTGAGGAAGTCCACAAATCTTATGGCGCGCACGACGTTCTTCGTGGCGCGACTTTTCAGATCAACCCCGCAGAGCGCGTGGGGCTTGTGGGCCGCAACGGCGTCGGCAAAACCACGATCTTTCGCCTGGTCACAGGGACCGAAGAACCTGACCGCGGCCAGGTCGTCCTGCTCAAAAATCTCCGGCTCGGCCTGCTCAGACAGCAACCTTACTTCGACGGCACGAAAAGCGTTCGAGAAGAAGCCCTGTCGGTCTTCACCGAGGTGCGCGCTATCGAAGAGGGGATGTCGCGCCTCGAACACGTTATGTCTGAAGCCGCGGGCGAAGCCCTCGATGAGGCCATGCACGCTTATAGCGACCTGCGCCATCGTTACGAGATGGAGGGCGGCTTCACCTACAGTGCGCGCGCAGATTCGGTGCTTGCCGGACTCGGCTTCAAGGCCGAAGAGCTCGACGATCCTGCCGATCAACTGAGCGGCGGGCAAAAAGCGCGACTCGCCCTTGCGCGCCTTTTGCTCGCAGAGCCGGACGTGTTGTTGCTCGACGAGCCGACCAATCACCTCGACGTGAACGCCGTCGAGTGGCTCGAAGACTTTCTGGCCGCTTACAAATCGGCGTTCGTGATAATCTCGCACGACCGTTTCTTGCTCGACCGCACGGCGACCAAGATAGTCGAAATCGCCGAAGGGCGCGCTAACGTCTACACGGGGAACTATACGGCTTACGTCCGCCAACGCGAAGAGCGCAGGCTCGCCGAGTTGCGACAGTACGAGCGCCAGCAGGAGATGATAGCCCGCACCCAAGAGTTCATACGGCGCAACATCGCGGGCCAGAAGACCAAGCAGGCGAAATCCCGGCGCAATATGCTCGAACGCCTCGACCGCGTGGAAGCCGTGCGCGAGGACCACACGACTGATTTTCGACTCAAAGAGACCGCGCGCGCAGGCGACAATGTGCTTTCGGTCGAAGACCTTCGGGTGGGATACGGTGAAAACGTGTTGGCGTCGGGGATTTCGTTTTTGCTAAGGCGGGGCGAACGCCTCGGCGTCATAGGCCCGAACGGGTCGGGCAAGACCACCTTCCTCAAGACGCTCATAAACGAAATAGAAACCCTCGGCGGCGGGTTTACCTGGGGCGCGAATATCGCGCTCGGTTACTTCGATCAGGAACTCGCGGGGCTGGACGAGGCTTCGACCGTGATCGAAGAGCTTGCCTCGGTGGCTCCGCGCGTGGGCACACAAGAAAGAAATCTTTATGGCGAGTTGCGTTCTTACCTTGCGCGATTTCTATTTACAGGCGACGAGGTATTCAAGGCAGTGGCGGCGCTGTCGGGCGGAGAGCGGAGCCGTCTGGCCCTTGCGAAGCTCATCTATAGTGATGCCAACGTGCTGATTATGGACGAGCCTACGAATCATCTCGACATCCCGGCGCGAGAGGCGCTCGAACGCGCACTCGCAGAGTATTCGGGCACCATGATCACGGTCTCGCACGACCGCTATTTTTTAGACCGTATAGCCACCGAAATTCTGCATTTCGAAAACGGCCGGGCCGAATATCATACCGGGAGCTACTCGGACTACTACGAGGAGCGCCATCGCAAACAGGCCGAAAGCGAAAAGCCACCCGCTCGCCGCGCTGCATCAAAGCCCGCGAAGTCCCGTGCTGACGCTCGGAGGCAACGCGCCCGCCCGCCCGAAGAGATAGAAAAAGAGATAGCCGATTTCGAAGCCGAACTTGCGGGGCTGTCCGAGCAACTTTCCAGTCCCTCGCCGGATTGGGGACCGGAGCATTACGCTGAAATCAACAGCCGCCGGGAAGCGATAACCGGTCAGTTGGAATCGCTCTACAGTGAATGGGAATCCTCGACCGCCGCCGTTTGAGAATAGGCGAAGGCAGGCGCGCAAGCCGCTTTGCGTGAGAGATCGAGCGGCGGCCAAAGCTTTCTTGCTTCTCTTTCTTCGACCACAGATTACAGTGGAAGGCAGGGCCTTCTACAAAAGATTTCTTTCTTGATTTCACGGATAGAGGAAAAGCCGCTGGTATGCATTCTGTAGAAGGCCATAAAGATTTCATTCTTATACTGTGCGCGGGAAGAATTGAGGGTTTCCCTCAATACCCTGCATGCGGAAACGCTTGCAGGCAGGATGCCTGCGCTCCCAGGAAAACTTTCATTTTACCCCGCGCGCAGTATATAAAGATTTCACTCTTGCGGCCTTCCACGTCTGTGTGATCTGTGTGATCTGTGGTTAATTCTTTTCCAGTTTTTTTGAGAGGCGTTTGACGTGCTGTCTTGCCAGAGGCGCATAAGTGCCCGACAGGCATTTGCGGTACTCGTTGAGGGCTTCGGGCAGGAGTCCCTTTCCTTCATAAGCCATCCCCGTCAGATAGCGCAGATCGGGATTCGATGGCTGCAAACTCAAGGCTGCGCGGAAGTCCGCAAGAGCCTGATCGTATTGCTTCGCTCCGAGCGACTTGAGGCCGCGATTTTTATACTCTTCAGCCGTGGGCTTGGGCGCGGCCGGGGGAGCCGGTTCGGTGGACGGAGCAGTGGGCGGCGAAGCAGATCCTGAACCATCGCCTTGCGAAGAAGGCTGCGAGTTGCCGCTATTCGGATCTGCGCTGCGGTTTGCGTTTCTGGTTTCATCCGCGCTTTTCGAATTCGGTTGAGCGGGAAGGCCCGTCTTCGGATCGAGTGCGCCCGGTTCCAATACGCCGGGCTGAGAGGGCGGTTGTTCTATCGTCGCGGCCTGAGCGGCAAGCTGGGATTGATTCGCGTTCGATAATTCAGCGTTTTCGCTGTCGGGCGAAGAGCCGCTTGCTGACTTGAAGAAGAAGAAATAAGAGACTGTTGTGGCCGCCACCAGGACCACGGCGATAATCAACGAAATCGCAAGCCCCCGACCGGGGCCTCTCGAAGAGGCGGCGGGCGCGGGAAGCTGTTCTGTGGGAAGATGTCCGGGAAGGGAAGCTGATATGGGTTGCTCATTGCCGGATTGGATTGCTATTCCGGCGGGCAAATCCGCCGGCGCGGTGGGCCTGGTAACGGGGTCGAGTTCGGCCGACGCGGCATCAAGTTTCTTCGTCCTCTTCTCGCCGAGCATGGCGGAAGGGTCCGAAGAAAAACCGTCCGCTTCGCCGCTGTCCAGGTAAGTGGTATTAAGTTCTTGTCCGAGAGGCGCGCTGTCAGGGGCGTCCCCTGATAGTTTCATGCCGCAACTCCTGCAATACTTCTGGCCTTCCTTATTTGGATGACCGCACTTGGTGCAAAACATCTTCTACCTCCGATCTTTTCACCGCCCCTTCAAAATTGCATATTATTATAACAGGTTTCGGAAGTGTGCAAGCCGATCAGGGCGATTGCCGGACTTGCGCTATTATCGGCTTTCGAGAGAAACGGCTTTTCGATCGTCGCCCAATGAATATTGACGACTGGAAAATAATGCGGCCTCGCAGCCACACGCCTCACATTCGATTTGCGGATATACGACTGCCGGAATAGAATTTCAGGGCTGGATTTTCTAAAGAGTCGCACAATTCGGAGGTATATATTATGTCGAGAGTATGGCTGTTTTCGCTTTTAGCGATTCTGTTTTGCGCCGCGCCGCGTGCCTCGGCACAGACGGCTAAAACCATAGAAGTCACTCCCGCCCTCGTCGAGGCCGAAGTCGGACAGGAATTGAAATTCACCGTCACGGGCAAAGACGCACAAGGAAACCCGGTCGACGTTAAAGCTGCGATGTGGGTCGCAGCGCCCTTCGACCTGGCATCAGCCGACATGTCGGGCACTGTGACCATATACGCGCCGGGCGAAGTGATGGTCGGGGCAGTGGTCGGAAGCAAAATTTACTACGCGAAGGTCATAGTGAAACCCCGGTCTGTGGCCCGCATAGAGATCGCTCCCGTCGCCGCGCCTTTGGTGGTCGGGGGCGCGATCAAACTCGACGCGACGGCGCGCGCCGCAAATGGCGACCCCCGCGAAGATGTTGTCTTTAGCTGGACCTCCGATAATCCCGATATAGCGCGAGTCGACGCGGCCGGACTTGTGACGGCGATAAAACCCGGCAAGGCCACGCTGCGCGCAAAAGAGATGGGGAGCGCAAGCTCGAAGGAAGCGGGCGGCGCTCTCGACGTAGAGGTCGTGCCGAACCTTGTCCGCAATCTGTCAATAGAGCCTGAAACCAAGAAGGCGCGCACGGGCGATGTAGTGCGCTTTGTCGCGCGCTTTCAAGTCGTGAGAGGGGATGGCAGCAATGGCATGGCGAAACACCCGTCGGTGCGCTGGTCTGTCAGCGGAGCGGGGGCGATGATCTATCCTGACGGCGGTTTCGTTGCCGAGCGCCCCGGCGCTTACGTTATAAACGCGACCTGCGGAGAGCATACGGCTACCGCCTCGATAGTAGTCACGCCTCGCAACGCCGAACGCGAAATGGAGGTCGTCGGGCGCATTCCCTTCAAAGAGGTCCAGGCCGCCGAGCAATGGATATTCGGCAACTACGCTTATGTTTCTTCCGTCTCAGATCGTTTGCAGGTCTATGATATATCGGACCCGGCAAATCCCAAGCTGACCGACACGATCAAGGTCGACGCGCGCC
>JAKEHD010000057.1 GCA_022615215.1 Blastocatellia bacterium | reverse complement strand
TTGCGGCGCACTCCAAATATGATTCTGCACTTGCGGAAAAACTTTCATTTTATCCCGCGCGCAGTATAACTGATAGCTGATAGCTGATGGCTGATAGCTGTCATTTGCCTATTCGTCCGTATTTGCGCAATATCTCGATTGTGCGGTCGAGGGGCAAGGCTTCGACCGTGCGGCCCTGACCGGTCATGGTGGTTGCTCGAAACAGCGAGTTGTAGATGGCCTCTTCGGTCGCTTCTATCACGGCGAGAAACAAAGGCGACATCGCATCGTTTGAAAGCAATTTCACTTCGCGGGGCGAGTTCGCGCGAGCAGACAGAGTGTTTATTCTCACTTCGGGAGCGGTCGAAAAAGCTATGGCGTAATCGCCGCTTCCGTTCGTCGCCGCAGAACCCGTCCGCGCAAGTCCCATCATGGAGCGCGCGGCCATCCTCTCCAGGTTGCGCGCGTCTACGGGTGCATCGGTCGCAATGACTATTATCACTGAGCCGTCCGCGAGGTCTGCGTCAATGTCTCTATCGCCCTGTTTTTGGCGGTCGCCTGATGATCGTTCCAGAACTTCTTTGAGATAGTATCGCCCAAGCTCGCGTCCGACGGGCGCGCCGTTTATGGTGAGTATCCCGCCGTAGTTCGTCTGCACGAGCACGCCTACGGTGTAGCCGCCGAGCGAAGCGGGCAATCGCCTTGAAGAAGTGCCTATGCCGCCTTTGAAGCCGAAGGCTATGGTGCCTGTCCCTGCGCCTATGGACCCTTCTTCTACGGGACCGTCTTTGGCGTTCTTGATTGCGGCTATCACATCGTCGCGTCCGACGTGTCGCCCGCGAATATCGTTCAGATAGCCGTCGTTGGTTTCGGCGACGAGCGGATTGATCGAGCGCACGTCTTCGTTACCCGAAAGAGCGAGCATATAATCGATCACGGCGTCGGCGACGCGCGGCACGTTGAGCGTGGAGGTGAGCATTACGGGCGTTTCTATCTCGCCGAGTTCCCGGACCTGAGTCGAGCCTGCGAGCTTGCCGAAAGCATTGCCTGTGAATACCGCGCCGGGGACTTTTTCGCGGAAGAGATTCCCCCCGTGCGGCAGGATGGCCGTGACGCCCGTGCGTACCGCAGCGCCGCGTATTATGGTTATGTGGCCTACCCGCACGCCCGCTACATCGGTGATCGCGTTGAGCGGCCCTGTGGGCAGCACGCCGATGGTCAGCCCCGTGTCGCGCGCGCGCGGGCGATCGTTCTTTTGCGCGGTTTGTCCCATAGAGGTCGAACAGAGTATCAGCAGGATTGAGAATATTCTCAAGGCGGCCTCGATAATTACTGGTGATTTTTTCACCCTGATGATTTATCATTTTCCTGTCCCTATTTCAATGCGAGAAGCGATCTCGCGTTGAATGGATGTCGGCAGCCGCGGTCAGCACAGGCTTTTCAGGCCGGGACGCCGGCAGCAGTTGCGGTCCCTTTGCTCCCATAAAAATCAGAACCCAAAGCACTTTTTGGCAGGAGGAAGGATGCGACAGCTCTCTATAGACGATAGTATTCAGAACGCGCTGGTAAAAGAAGGGTTACTAACCGAAGCCCAGCTATCACAGGCCCGAAAGATCCAAAGACAACTCAACGGACAGAAGACGCTCGGCGAAGTGCTGGTAGAGATGAACTGGGTGAGCGGTCCCCGATTGATCGAGTTTCTCAGCCGCCAGCGCAGCAAGATGCGCGTGGAAGAAATACTGGTCGCCCGCCGCCTCGTAAGCGAGAACGATGTTAAGGCCGCCATCGAAGCGCAGCGCAAATCCCCTTCTCCGACCAAACGCATCGGGGACATACTGATCGAGATGGGGCTTGTCGAAGAGCGCCACATAGTCGAAGCCCTGGCCGAGAAGTTCGCCCTTCAAGTGGTCGACCCGGACATAAGCCAGATCGATATGGAGTTGATTCGCCGCACCTCGCTCAAGTATCTCAGGCGTCAGGTCGCTCTGCCCTTGAAGCTCGAAGCGGGGACGCTGCAATTGCTTGTCTCAGACCCCACAAGGACCAATTTCGTCGAAGAGATGGCCCGGCTCTTCCAGTGCCGCGTGCAACTCTCATTGGCTACGAGCGCCCTCATACTCCAGAAACTCGACCTGATAGACGCAGTGCTTCAGGGCAAGGAGTCGGGAATAGCCGACTACCAGAAGGTGAAGTATCACTCGCTGGAGACACAGCCGCAAACGCAGAACGCAGAAGATCGCGTGATCCAGATGGTAGACCAACTGATACGTTCGGCCATCGAAGAGGGCGCGTCCGACGTTCACATCGAGCCTATGGCGAACAAGCTGCGCGTGCGCTATCGCCTGGACGGCGTGCTCGTTCACAAGATGGACTACCCGCGCGATTATACTCCGCGCATAGTAAGCCGCATAAAGATACTTGCTGATGCCGACGTGGCCGAGCGGCGCAAGCATCAGGATGGGCGCATGTTCGTCAGGACCGACAAACAGGAGATAGACATCCGCGTATCGTTTTACGCGACCGTGTACGGCGAAAACGTCGTGCTAAGGATATTGAACAAGGCGTCTCTGATAAGCCTGCAAGAGCTTGGATTCGCGCCGAACATTTTGAGGATATACAGCGAAGACGTGCTCGCAGTGCCTTCCGGCATCACTCTGATTACGGGACCGACGGGATCGGGCAAGACGACCACGCTCTACAGTTCGATAGACTATTGCAACGACCCCACGGTCAAGATCATCACCTGCGAAGACCCTGTTGAATACGTCATCGACGGCATATCGCAGTGCTCTATAAACGAAAAGATCGGCCTGACATTCAATGAGACCTTGCGCTCGATAGTGCGCCAGGATCCGGACGTAATCGTGATCGGCGAGATACGCGACAGGTTTTCTGCGGACGTGGCCGTTCAATCTGCGCTCACGGGGCACAAGGTATTCGCAACTTTTCACACGGAGGATTCGGTGGGCGCGCTCGTGCGTTTGATAAACATGGGCATAGAGACCTCGCTGATCGCTTCGACCATCGGGGCAGTGCTTGCGCAGCGGCTCGTGCGCAAAGTCTGCTCGAATTGCCACGAAGCCTATATGCCTGAAGACCGAGTGCTGAGAAGGTTCAGCCTCTCGCGACAGGCGCTTAAAGATTACACGCTCTTTCAGGGCAAGGGATGTTCCGTATGCAACTTCACGGGCTATCGCGGACGGGTCGGGCTATATGAATTGCTTGTCCCGAACGCGGACATACGCGACGCGATATTGCAGATGCGGACCATGCAGGAGATACGTCAGATCAGTTTGGACTCGTGCAATCTCTGCACGATGCAGGAGGACGGGATGGTGAAGGCGCTTCAAGGCATAACGACGCTCGACGAAGTTTTGGAGAACGCGCCGCGCGTATTCCATCAGCGCCCGCTAGATGCTCTGCTCGGCATAGTCGGGTGACCTGCAAATCCGATGAGGATGAATAAATGAAAAGGAAGGGATTTCATTAGAAACTGCGAATCTGCTTTTAATTGCTCAAAGGGGGTGTGGTTCCATAAAGTCGGTGTGTAGCTTCTACTCAAGCATACAACAGGCCGCCGCCTAGCCGTACTTGAGGAAATAAAGATCGCAGTAACGAGAA
>JAKEHD010000414.1 GCA_022615215.1 Blastocatellia bacterium | reverse complement strand
GTTTGAAAAGATGCTCGAAAGAGGATGATAGTGCATTAAAACTGAGACCTGCAAAGCGAGCCTGCGCGTAGCGCTTAGTTCAACGGCAGTTGGGAGGATTACGACCGATTTTTGAGAACCACACCCGACATGAAGTAAAAATTGACAAAACCCCCGTGTGAGGCGACAATTCCTTGCAGCCACATTCGAGGATGAAAGGTCTTTATATGCAAAAAAGATTCACGGCGGGCGTTGCGCTGGCGCTGGCCTCAGCATTGTTCATAAGCGCAGGAGTTGCGGCCTGGCAGGGCGCGGCAGGAATTACCAAGCCCGATGGGGCCGCACTTTCCGCAACCGGCGAAATACTCAAGGACGTGAGCCGCATACGCCGACTCGAAATCAAGCGCCCGGTCAAAAGCGGATTCAAGACCCACGATGAGATAGAGCAGTCCGTAGTACGCGACCTCGATGAAAACACCACTCCCCAGGAGTTCGAAGCGACGCAAAAGACGCTCATAAAGCTCGGCCTGATAGCGGCGGACTTTCAATTGCGCGATTACGTGGTGAAGCTTTTGCGCGAACAGGTGGCAGGGTTTTACGAACCCAAGACTCAGGAGTTCTATCTAGCCGCGTGGTTGCCCGTCTCCGAGCAGAAGACCGTCATCGCGCATGAACTCGTGCATGCTCTACAGGACCAGCACTTCAACCTGCGCCGATTCGAGAAATGGCCCAAAGGCGATTCCGATGCCGAATTGGCCGCGCACGCGCTGGTCGAGGGCGATGCGACGATAATAATGTTTCAGTATGCCGCCGAACAGCAGCAGTTCCTGCTCGACGTTACAAAGATTCCCTCGCTCACAGATCGCTTGCTCGAACAGACCGACAGTGAAGACGATGCAAAATACCCTGTGCTTGCCGGGGCACCGTCAGTGCTGCGTGAGAGCCTGCAATTTCCTTATGTCTACGGCGTCGGATTCGTGCAGGCCGTCCTGAAAAAACATTCCTGGGAGGTGCTCAACCTGAGCTACACCAACCTGCCCCACTCGACCGAGCAGATAATGCATCCCGAAAGGTTTTTCATGCGGGACGAGCCTGTGAAAATCGAGATGAGCGACCTCTTGCCCGCGATGGGGAAAGGTTGGAAGCGATTGGACGCGGACGTAAACGGCGAGTTCGGATACCGTGTCGTGCTTGCCGAGTTCATCAACAAGAACACGGCCGGCCTTGCCGCCGAAGGATGGGGCGGCGACCGCTACGGGATATATGAAGACTCGCGCACAGGCGCGCTGCTGCTCGCGCAGTATACGGCGTGGGACACCGCGAAAGACGCGCGGGAGTTTTTCGACGCTTACTCGGAGCGCACAGAGAAACGCTACAAGGTCAGCCGCCCGCCCGCCGCAACGGACCCGCAGGCGCGCGTTTACGAAACCGCAGAGGGGTTTGTCTCGATAGAGTTGCGCGACAAGGACGTTCTGATAATCGAGGGCGCGCGGGACAACGATCATCTGACCGCCATCTCGAAGCGGCTCCGGCAAAGCAGGAAAAATTGATCGAAGACCAGACCATGCGCAGCGTGAACATAAGCGATTTGAAGAATAATCTCAGCCGCTACCTGAGCGAGGTGCGTGAGGGCAAGGAACTCGTGATCCGGGACCGTAATACGCCAATAGCAAAGCTAGTCCCTATCTCGCCAGCCGAGGATGCGGATGATGAGGAAAAGGAGCTTGAAGAGCTTGCAGCAGACGGAGTTATACGCCTGGCGCAACAGGAGCTTCCAGACTCCTTTTTTTCCATGCCTGGGCCTGATATTCCTATAGAACGCGCAGTAGCTGCGGTCGTGGCTGACAGAGATGAAAACTGAATCTGCCTTTTGGGACACAAGCGCAATAGTTCCGCTTTGCTGTTACCAACCTTCAACAACAATGGCGAGCCGTCTTGCACGGGAACATCGAAGAATTGTGGTATGGTGGGGGACAGCAGTAGAGGCAAGAAGTGCTTTTTGCCGTTTGCAGCGAGAAACTGTTATGGCATCTAAGGGGCTAAACCAAGCATTGAGGCGTATGGATGTACTCAGGCAATCCTGGACAGAAGTGCTACCCGGTGAACGTGTGCGCGACTTGGCTGAGACTTTACCGGAAACCTATGGTCTTCGTGCTCTCGACTCGTTCCAACTTGCTGCCGCTTTAGTCTGGTGTAAGGAAAAACCTCGCAATCGGATGTTTATATGCTTTGATATTCGATTGGCTCAGGCAGCGGGAAAAGCTGGGTTTAAGGTGTATTCAGATCTCCATAATTAGCAATCGGGTTGGCCTGGTGTTCTTAAATTGCAGCCATCTCCATCAATTGCCAAGCTTTAAGACTTTCTTCAGGAACCGACGATGAGCATTCTCAGATTACCACCTTCACGAATACTCATACTTATCTCCCTGACGCTTTCGGCGGCGCTCGCCCTTCCGTCGGCTAACATGCAGATCGCTCACACGACGTTCGCACGTTCGGAGCATCTTGAAAAGCCGACAATAAAATGTATTCATTTTCGCAACGCGCGAACAGCAAGTGCCATCAAGCCATTCTGTCCATTCGAGGTTGACAACATCTCAAACCCCGGTATCATTCCGGTCGTGTCTCACGCAGAAAATTTTTCGCGCGCTCAACCCCCGGCCGATCTCGTCCTGCTCAACGGCCGTGTATGGACCGGCAACGCTTCGGCTCCGTGGGCTGAAGCTATCGCTTCGCGCGGCGAACGCATCACGGCTGTAGGTTCGAACGAAGAGATCAAAAAACTCGCCGATCCGAGCGCCCGCGTGATAGATCTCAAAGGGAAGCTTGCGCTTCCGGGATTCATAGACGATCACACGCATTTCATGAGCGGCGGGTTTCAGCTTCTTTCCGTCGATCTCAGAGACGCGCGCACTCAGGAAGAATTCGCGCGGCGCATCAGGGAGAAAGCCGAGCGCACTTCTGCGGGCAGATGGATCACAGGAGGCAAATGGGACCACGAACTATGGCCGGGAGGACCGCTGCCCACAAAAGAACTCATAGACCGTTACACTCCCGACACACCCGTCTTCGTTTCGCGTCTCGACGGTCACATGGCGCTTGCAAACAGCCTTGCCCTCCGCAGGGCGGGCATCACGCGCGAGACGAAAGACCCGCCGGGCGGCTGGGTAGTGCGCGACTCTAAAACGGGCGAACCGACAGGGGTGCTCAAGGACGCAGCCATGGGATTGGTAAGTCGATTGATTCCTCAGCCGACCGATGAGGAATACGACGAGGCGCTCAAGGCTGCGCTGCGGGAGGCCGCTCGCGTGGGTGTGACTTCGATTCAAGATATAACCTCGTGGCGCGATTACGAGGTATATAAGAGATTCCGCGACGCGAACCGTCTGACCGTGCGCGTATATGCGCGCACTCCCGCAAGCAGTTGGAAACGTCAGGCCGATTTGGTCAAGCAAGGCGGAGCGGGCGACCATTGGTTGCGGCTCGGCGGGCTGAAGGCGTTCATGGACGGCTCGCTAGGGTCGACGACGGCGCTCTTTTTCGAGCCTTTCAGCGATGCGCCCGCGACGGCGGGCCTCGCGGTAAACGACATCCCGGAAGGCTCTTTGAAGCGGGTTATACGCGAGGCCGACAAAGCGGGCCTGCAATGCTCGATTCACGCCATAGGCGATAAAGCGAATCGCCTGCTGCTCAACTACTTCGAGGAAGTGGCGAAAGAGAACGGCCCGCGAGACAGGCGCTTCCGCATAGAGCACGCCCAGCACCTTACGGCAGGCGACATTGCGCGATTCTCTCGCGTAGGAGTGATCGCCTCGATGCAGCCTTATCACGCCATTGATGATGGCCGCTGGGCCGAAAAGCGCATTGGTCCCGTGAGGATAAAGACGACTTATGCATTTCGCTCGCTGATTGACGCGGGCGCTTTGCTCGTATTCGGATCAGACTGGTCGGTGGCCCCTCTATCGCCTGTGCTCGGCATACATGCAGCGGTCACGCGCGCCACGATCGACGGCAAAAACCCGCACGGCTGGATTCCCGAACAGAAGATCACTGTCGAAGAAGCCGTGCGCGCATACACCTCTTCGTGCGCTTACGCCGAGTTCGCCGAGCGGGACAAAGGCACGCTCGAATCGGGCAAGCTGGCCGATATAGTCATCCTCTCTAAAGACATATTCCGAATCCCTCCCGAAGAGATAGAAAAGACCGAGGTGGTTTACACAATCGCAGGCGGGCGCGTCGTTTATGAAGGATGAAGGATGAAGGATGAAGGATGAAAACCGGAGTGAAGTGATCGATTCATCCTTCATCCCTCATCCTTCATCCTT
>JAKEHD010000413.1 GCA_022615215.1 Blastocatellia bacterium | reverse complement strand
TTACGGCTGGGTTCCCTTGATTGCGCGATTGCGTCCGGGCGCGACTATCGAGCAGGCGCAGGATGAGATGCGGTCGCTGATCTCACAAATCCTCCCTCTCTTCCCCTGGCCCATGCCTGCCAACTGGAACGCGAGTGCTACGGTCATCGCGTTGCAGGAGAGTATGGTCGGCGATATCCGCGTAAGGTTGCTCGTGCTGCTCGGAGCCGTCGGACTCGTCTTGCTGATAGCGTGCGCCAATGTTGCAAGCCTCCTGCTTGCCAGGACGACAGCGCGGCAAAGAGAGATTTCTATTCGCGCAGCACTCGGAGCCGCGCGCGGGCGAATCGCGCGGCAGCTATTGACTGAAAGCGTCCTGCTCGCGTTCGCAGGCGCAGGGCTTGGGATCATACTGGCTTTCGAAGGCTTATCCGTATTGAAGTCCATTCTGCCGCTCGACAACCCGCACCTGGCTCAAGCGAGTATCGATTGGCAAGTCATAGCATTCGTGACCGCGCTCACCATCCTGACCGGTCTCAGCTTCGGCCTCGCTCCCGCGATAAGCGCTTCGAGGTTGAACCTGGCAGAATCGCTCAGGGGTCGCAGACAGCAATCGACAGGTATGGCTGGAATCCGTCTTCGCAGTTGGTTGATCACAGGCGAAGTCGCGCTGGCTGTGGTGCTGGTCATAGGCGCGGGACTTCTGATTAAGAGTCTCTGGGCATTGACGCAAGTCAACCCAGGATTTCGCCCCGAGCAGATTCTCACTATCCGGGTATTCCCGGATCGATCCCTCTGTCAGGAGCGGGCAGGGTGCATAGCGTTTTATGACAGGTTGATGCAACGATCACGAGGCATCACAGGGGTTTCCGAAGTTTCGGCTGCAAACACTCTTCCTTTGAGCCCCGACATACCATCGCTTCCCGTAGAGTTGGAGGGGCATCCCTTCATCCCCTCTGAAAATAAGGCCACGATATTCTGGGCCGGGGCGATAACGCCGGATTACCTGCAAATCATGCAAATTCCGCTTCTCGCGGGGCGGGCATTCACCTACGCCGATGGAGAGAAGTCGGCCGGCGTCGTACTGGTAAGCGCCGAGACGGCCAGGCATTTCTGGCCTGATGAGAACCCTATCGGGAAGCGCATCAGAGTGGTCTGGGACGAGCAATGGAGGACGGTCGTGGGAGTCGTCGGAGACGTGCGCCAATACAATCTGGCGGGCAAGTCTCCAGATTGGATCAACGGCGAGTTTTATATGCCTTATCCTCAGGCGGTGGGCCTCGACCGGCAACTTCCTGCGACGATGTCTCTGATACTGAGAACGACGGCTGACCCTCGACAGGTTGCAAGCGATATTCGGAGGTTCGTGGCAAGCTCGAATCCGAACACACCGATCAGTGAAGTTCGAAACCTGGAAGGCGTTGTTTCGGCATCAAGGTCCGAGTCCAGTTCTCTGATGTGGCTCTTCATAATCTTCGGAGGGTCGGCGCTAATCCTTGCGGCAGTCGGCACGTATGGAGTCGTTTCTTATGCCACCACTCAAAGGAGATACGAGATGGGTGTGCGGATTGCTCTTGGAGCCACGAGGAGCAGCATCTTTCGTCTGGTGCTCGGTCAGAGTCTCCGACTGGTACTGATCGGCGTTGCAATAGGAGTAGTCGTTTCGCTGGCGCTCACCCGGATAATGACCGGTTTTCTGTATGGAGTTACTGCGACTGACCCGATGACTTTCCTGGGCGTCTCTGTTCTTTTGATCGCAGTGGCAATCCTGGCCGGTTACACACCTGCGCGTCGCGCGGCGACCGTCGATCCGATGACCGCCTTGCGCCAGGAATGATTTCGGATTTCGGATTTCGGATTGAAGAGGATACCGGATCAATCCGCAATCCGCGGTAGTCTTAAGACGATTTCGTCAACGACTGCCCTGCAATCCGCAATTCTCAGGGGGAAACATGCCTGACTGGAAAGATGAAATCAGAAAGCGATTGGCGAGTTTGAATCTATCACCAATGCGCGAGGCCGAAATAATCGAAGAGCTATCGCAGCACCTCGAAGACCGCTACCGCGAATTGATAGCCGGCGGCGCGAGCGAAGAATATGCCCGTCGCTCGGCGCTTGCAGAGTTGAGTGACAGACGTTTACTTGCGCAGGAGTTGCGGCGCGTCGAGCGGCAGTTCGCGCAAGAACCCATTGTGCTCGGAGCGAAAAGGAGGAGCAATATGTTTGGAGATCTCTGGCAGGACATAACCTATGGCCTGCGAATGCTCAGAAAGAATCCCGGCTTTACGTTTATCGCCGTGCTGACGCTTGCGCTCGGCATCGGCGCGAACACTGCGATTTTCAGTCTGGTCGATAGCATACTACTTCGCCCGCTGCCCTACCGCGAGCCGGATCGCCTTGTGCGGTTGATTCAGGCAAGTCCCATGCTGGGCCTTTCGACCTGGGGGGTGTCGCAAGCCGATTTCGCCGCCTACCGCGAGCAGAATCGTTCGTTTGAAACGATGGCCTTACTTACCAACGGCGGAGTCAATCTGACAGGCGAGGGCGAGCCGGAACGCTTGCAGATGACGAATGTCACCGCCGATTTTTTCAAAGTCTTCGGCGTCAATCCCGCGCTCGGACGCACCTTTCATGAGGGTGAAGACACACCCGGCAAGACGGGCGTTTGCGTGATCAGTTACGGGTTCTGGCAACGGCGCTTGGGCGGTGATCCGAACATCATCGGCAGGCGGCTGATCTTAAACAACACGCCGACGGAAATTGTCGGCGTGATGCCTGCGGAGTTCAAATTTCCGCGACTCGATATCGAGCTATGGATTCCTCTGGCGCTCGATCCGACGAGAACCGCGCCTTATTTTTTCCAGGTCGTCGGTCGGCTCAAACCGGGTTTCGAGGTCGCCGAGGCGCAAGCCGATACTACCGATGTTCTGCAAAACTTCGGCCGCCAGAATCCCAACCTGGGCGAGGCCGTCGGGCTAAACGAAGGCAACGGGCCGAGGACCATTATCACGCCATTAAAAGAGCTTGTCGTCGGCAAGACCGAGAAACCTTTGCTCGTACTGCTCTCGGCAGTGGCCCTGGTTCTGCTCATCGCTTGTGCCAATGTCGCAAACCTGCTGCTTGCGCGCGCCACTTCGCGCACGAGAGAAATCGCCGTCCGCGTGGCGCTCGGCGCTACGCCGTCACGCGTGGCCAGACAGTTGCTCACCGAAAGCGTTCTTCTCTCGTTCATAGGGGCCGTTGTAGGCACTGCTTTAGCGGGGCTGGGCATCCGTATGCTCGATAAATTACCGATTGACGGTATCGCGCGAATCGAAGAAGTGAACCTGAGCGGAGGGGTGCTGGCCTTTACGGCCGCTCTGGCTTTGCTGACCGGTTTGCTGTTCGGACTGATGCCCGCTTTGCGCGCCTACGGGATGGGGCTTACGGCCGGGATGCGCGAAGGCGGACGCGGCAGCGCGGCGAACAGGCGGACGGGCGGCGCGCTGGTGGCTGCGCAGTTTGCGCTTTCTTTAATCCTCCTGATCGGCACAGGGCTGCTGCTGAAGAGCTTTCAGCGACTGCAATCGGTCGACCCCGGCTTTGATCCCGAACAGACGCTGACGATGTCCGCCGCATTGCCGCGCGAAAAGTACGACACGCCGGAAAAGGTCTCGCAGTTTTACCGCAACTCGATTGAGCGGCTCCGCAGCAGGCCGGGCATTCAAGCCGTGGGATTCGCCACAAGCCTGCCATTCGCCCACGACGGGAACGCGGACGGCATCATCATCGAAGGGCACGAGCCGTTAGATGGCAACGTCAAAGAGACCGAGCAGGCCATCTTGCAGAGCGTCTCGCCCGGCCTCTTTCAGGCGCTCGGCATCCCTCTACTAGAGGGCCGCGATTTCGAGGAAACAGACAACGCCGATTCACTGCCTGTGGCCATAATCGATGAGCCGTTGGCGCGACGTTATTGGCCGGAGGGCGATGCCATCGGCAAGCGAATCGAGACCACAGGCAACCGTCAATGGATGACCATAGTGGGCATTGCAGGCGGCGTCAATCACATCAGTCTGGCCGAAGAAAAACAACCGCATCTCTATATGCCGATGATGCAATGGCCTGCCCCGCGCGCCTTTCTTGTGGTTCGCACCGGCGGCCCGCCATCTGCGGCTATTTCGACCGTCAGAGCGGAGATGAAACAAATAGAGCCTGACCTGCCGATCTATCTGGTTCGCTCGATGACAGAGATCGTCGGGCAAAGTTTGAGCACGCAGCGGCTGACCAATCTCCTGCTCACGGCCTTTGCAGGTTTGGCCCTTTTGCTTGCCGCTGTCGGCATATACGGCACGATGTCTGTTTATGTCGGCAGCCGCACAAAAGAGCTCGGCATACGCCTCGCGCTTGGGGCCGAGCCAAACCATCTGCTGTGGTCGGTTCTGCGACAGGGCTTGCTGCTCACGGGGGCAGGTGTCGCGGTCGGCATTGCTGGCGCTCTGGCCCTGACGCAGACCATCGAGAGCCTTTTGTTCGAGGTGAGCGCAACCGACCCGATTATTTTTGCCGGCATTCCCGTGCTGCTCGTGATGGTGGCGATGGCAGCCTGTTATGTGCCGGCCCGGCGCAGTGCGCGCGTCGATCCGCTGGTCGCGCTGCGCTATGAATAGCGAAGGCAAAAGTGAAAAGAAAGATGAAAGAAACACGAACCCGGTTCCACTTTCTGCTTTTACCTTTTTACTTTTTCCTTTTGCCTTTCAACGGAGTTGAAGATGCCTGATTGGAAAGATGAAATCAGAGAGCGGCTGACCGGCCTGAAGCTGGAGCCGACGCGCGAACAAGAGATCATAGAGGAGTTGGCCCAGCATCTCGAAGACCGTTACCGCGAGGCAACAGCGGGTGGAGTAACCGAAGAAGCCGCGCGGCGGGCGGCGCTCTCGGAGTTGAGCGACGGTGAATTACTTGCCGAAGAGTTGCGGCGGGTCGAGCGCGAGGTTCGGCAGGAGACTGTAGTGCTCGGAGCAAGGAGGAGAAATATGTTTGGAGACCTATTGCAAGACTTACGTTATGGCTTGCGCCTGTTGTGGCAGAAGCCTGGCTTCTCCTCGATTGCGGTGCTGACGCTGGCGCTCGGCGTAGGCGCGAACACTTCGATCTTCAGTGTCGTTTACGCGCTGCTGGTCAGGCCCTTGCCCTACGTGCAACCGGAGCAATTAGTGATGGTCGGATGGAGGTCGTCTGCTCCTTCGGCGCGCGATGGGTTTATGGCCTTTTGGTCTTATCCCAAGTTGAAAATCTTGAGCGAGAGTCATCAGAGTTTTTCTGCGGTCGGCGGTTACGCGCTGCGCACTGTGGCGCTGACCGGCACCGAAGAGCCGGAACGCTTGAACGCGGAGTTTGTCTCCGCCGGTTATTTTCCCGCATTGGGTCTCAATGCCCGGTTGGGCCGCCTGTTCACGCCGGAAGAAGAACAAACACCCAACAGCCACGCGGTCGTTTTACTCAGCCAAGAGTTTTGGCAGCGTCGCTTCCGAGCCGACCCGCAAGTCGTCGGGCAAACGATCGAACTGGATAAAAACAAGCTGACGGTGGTGGGCGTGATGCCCGCCGGCTTCAAAGGGCAATCGGGCTTGAGCCAAATCTGGGTGCCCGTGATGATGGTGCCCAGGCTCTTCAGTGCGCGGGTTCTCAACTCCCCGCACGTACATTGGATGGAAGTTGTCGCTCGCCTCAAACCCGGCGTGAGTAGAGGGCAAGCTGAAGCTGAACTGGCCGGCGTCTATCAACAGATCGTTACGCAAACGGACCAGCCGGCCAGCATGAAAATGGAGGCAATCCGTCTGGTCGAAATGAGCGACTACAAGCTCGACCCGGTGGTCGGCAAATCGTTCCTCCTGCTTTTAGTCGCGGTCGGTTTCGTGCTGTTGATTGCATGCGCCAACCTAGCCAACTTATTGCTCGCGCGCGCCGTCAGCCGGCAGAAAGAACTGGCCGTGCGTCTGGCTTTAGGCGCTACGCGTGGGCGCATTATGCGGCAACTGCTGACGGAAGGTTTGCTCCTGGCCGTACTTGGCGGCATCGGCGGATTGCTCGTGGCCGTGTGGGGCGTCGGTTTGCTTTCGACTTCCAGCCGCGCAATCGTGGGTCGGCAATTCGGCATTTCGGCTTCACAAGCTTTCGATTTCTACACGATTCATCTGGACGGCGGCGTGCTGGTTTTCAACTTCGCTCTAGCGCTGCTGACCGGCGTTTTGTTCGGCCTGTTGCCAGCGTGGCAAGCATCGCGGCCGGACGTGAACAAAGCGTTAAAAGGTATGGCGGGCGGCTCCGGCCTCGGTTTATCGCCCCGCCGCTTTGGTTTGCGGAGTGTATTAGTAGTGGCTGAAGTCACGTTGGCAATGGTGTTGCTCATCGGCGCAGGCTTGATGCTGAGAAGCTTTGCCGGTTTGAACGCGTTAGGGTTGGGTTTCGAAGCGGAGAATGTCTTGACGATGTCGCTCTTTTCGCGCGACGCCGAGGCGGATGCATACCAACGAATTCTGGAACGAATAGCGGCCTTGCCGGGAGTCGAGGCAGCAGGTTTGTCTACGAATCTGCCGTTGGGCGGCTTTATAAATACTACCCCGATGGCAATCCATGGCCGCCAACAAGTTACTCAGAGCCAACAGCCAACCGTCAGCGTCCGCAATGTCAGCGGCGATTACTTTAAACCGCTTCAGATTCCGCTGCTCGGCGGTCGCACCTTTACCGACGCCGATAGAGAAGGCGCGCCGCGCGTCGCGATCATCAACGAGACGGCGGCGAAAAAAATCTGGCCAAACGAAGACCCCTTGGGGCAGCGGATTCATCTGGATGTCAATTGGCCGAAAGATGTGTGGGCAGAAATTGTCGGCATCGTCGGCGATGTGAAGTATGGCAGAGTCGAAAGCCAGGTCGAACCGGATGTGTATCTCTCTTATCACCAGGAAGGCTTCGCCAACATGCTATTGGTGCGGAGCGCGCAATCCCCCGAAGCCCTGGTCGCGGCGGTACGGCGAGAGATTCAAGCCATTGATAAAAACATGCCTGTGGCCAACATCAAAACGATGGCCGAGGTTAGCGCCGATGCGATGGCGCGAATGCGCTACAGTTCGTTACTGCTCGCCTTGTTCGCGGGCCTGGCGTTGCTCCTGGCCGCCGTCGGGATATACGGTGTGATCTCTTACGCCGTATCTGAGCGCAGGCGCGAAATCGGCATTCGTCTCGCGCTTGGCGCACAGGCCAGCGACGTTTTA
>JAKEHD010000412.1 GCA_022615215.1 Blastocatellia bacterium | reverse complement strand
CTCGAGTGGACGCTCTCGCTCTTCTACAGCGCGGCCGTGCCCGTGCCCTGGGGCTGGGCCTACGAGCCGCGCGCCGCCTACAAGTTCAGAGAGCCTGGCCGAGGCTTCTTGTCTCAGCCGTCGAAGTTCGCTCCGGTCTTCAGCCGAGAGGTCCGGCTCAAGCATCATATAATTCACCATCTTGATAGACGCGAGGCAGTTTTCGATCTCGTGTCTGATCATCCCGATTTCATCTTTACGCTTGTTTCCGAAATTTTTGCTGAGGGCATCAAGTACTATTATCGCGCTCTCATCAAGCTGTGTTGTCTCTATCAACATTACTCTGTAACCTCTAACCTTTCAGCCTTTTCCTGTCCGCTTTTGCGGAAGCGACATCGTTACATAAGGCAAAAGAGGTGCCAGATTTCAGTCGATTGATGCCGCTATGTTTCTAAGTTATTGTAATAGCAAGCGATAATCGCTTTTTTAATGATTCGTTTTGCAATCTGTCGTTTTGACAGGGGTTATTTCGAGCCTTCATGTAACCTCTTTTTTGCGTCAGAATGCTCGAATCATTGCAATTCGCTCTGACATCGAGGTCCGTAATAAAAAGGACATATCCAATCGACGGAAGGGCGGGCGACGTGGACTTGACATAAGCCCGAACCGTATCAGCGAGAGACAATTCAAACGTTCGACAAAAGGTGTTAGCATAAGCAGCGCAGATCAACCTGATATGTGCAGCAGGGTCAGACAAAATCTTTCTGTGCCGGTGATGAAACTTTTCATCCGAGGTAGTGCGCTCCCGATGCGTGAACTTATAGTATGCAGATGCGAGGACCGATGATAGATAAGAGAGGCGAACGTCACCGCTACGGCCAGCATTATACTCCGACTGAAGTGGCGCGGCTGCTTGCGGCATTCGCAGTGCGGTCTGCGACCGATGCGGTCCTTGATCCGAGTTGCGGCGACGGCCGTTTATTGCGCGAAGCCATCCGTCTGAAAAAGAGCCTTGCCGCGACCGTTGTCATTTTTCGCACGCGCGATGGCGATCATTTCGCTCGTGATGTCTTCGGTGTAGACCGCTCGGTCAAGGCCATAAGGCTTGCCGCTTCGACCGGCGCTTGCGTAAGTTCGGCGGACTTCTTCCGAATAGAGCCGGGCGCGAAATTGAACTGCTCTGAGGCGATGCCCTCCCGTCTTGATGCCATCATAGGCAACCCGCCTTATATAAGACAGGAGGTGATCGGCAAACGCGACAAACAGCAGCTCGCAAAGCGAATCGAGCGGGACCGGCAGCTTGCGCCCGAAATATTCTGGCCGCGATGGTCGGGGCGGTCGGATATATACGTTTACTTCTTCGCCCATTCTATTCGCTTCCTGAAAGCGGACGGGCGGCTGGTCTTTTTGACCGCGAGTAGCTGGCTCGACGCCGGATACGGTCAGGCGCTCAGAGAGTTTCTCGCCCGCAATTTCCGCATACTGGCCATAATCGAATCCGCCGCCGAGAGCTTCTTTTCGGACGCATCGATCAATACAGCAATCACTGTGCTTGAGCGCGAACCGGACGAGCAAGCCCGCGATGCGAACCTCGTGAAGTTCGTCCAACTGACCCGCCCGCTCTCTGAAATCCTGGACCATATTTCGATTCAATACAAAATCAATCGCTCATCTCAACCGGGAGACGCCGCCGTCCGTTTCGCGAGATCGATAGAGCAAGCAGATTCCTCGACGACGAAAGAGACACATCGAATAAGAACTGTGATTCAGGCGGAACTCACAGGCGAGAAGGCCGCAGGCAAAAGCGCAAGGCTTGAAGGGCGCGCACACCCGGAAACGGGATGGAGCAAATACCTTCGAGCATCAGATATTTTCTTTCGAGTGATAGAGCGCGGCAGCCAGCGTCTCAAGCCTCTGTCGGACATGGCCCGCGTGCGATTCGGCGTAAAGACAGGAGCGAATGATTTCTTTTACGTCGTGGACCGCGAGGAGAGAAGCAGGGGAGCAGGGGAGACAGGGAGACACGGAGACGGGGAGACACGGAGACGGGGAGACGGGGAGAGAGGATTCGCCGCGTCGCCGCGTCCCCCACTCGCCGCGTCGGTGATAGCCAGGGGAGCAGGGGAGCAAGAGAGATATAGAGACAGTGAAGCCAGGGAGCTATCACCCCAGCACCCGAACTCGCTGCCGGGCGTCCCCGGCCCGCAGTCGGCGTCCCGACCCCCTGCTCCCCTGCATGTTTCCACGCATCGCGCATCGCGCAATATGCAACAACTCGGCGATGTGGCGCGGGTTCGCCGGGGGCTTACTACGGGCGCGAACGAGTTCTTTTATCTCAAGGCCATAAACGATGAGGGCGAAGAGGGTGATGGTATTCGGCAATCGCCTCCGCGCGTTCGCGTGGTGGAAGACGGGCAGGGCGTTCGCCACCCCGTAGAAGCAGAGTATCTGTCGCCGGTCATCTTTTCTTTGAAGGAAATCTCAGGAATAGTGATCGAGCCGGGGCAGGCCGAAAAACTCTTTTTCAATTGTTCGAGCGCGAAGGAAGAACTCGCGGGCACCGCGGCGCTCGAATACATCACGAGCGGCGAGCGAGCGGGCTATCACTTGCGGCCTACGTGTGCGGGGCGCGACCCCTGGTACGGGGTTGCTCGCGGGATGGAGCCTGCCCCACTGATCTTCCCCGCGAAAGTGGGCCAGCGTTGGGTAGTGGCCCTCAATCGCGCCCTCTGTTTCGAAGACAAAAAGCTCTACGGCATCTTTCCGCAAAAAGGTGTAGACACAATGGTGCTTGCGGCATTGTTGAATTCGACCTGGGCGCGTTACTACGCGGAGATAACCTGTCGGCAGATGACCGGCGCTCAGGCCATAGCCGATATCGACGTAGCAGTAGCGGAGCGCATTTTGATCGCCGACCCGCGCCGATTGTCAGCGACCATGAAGAGGAATTTGAAGACGGCCCTCCGCCGCGTCGCTCGCAGGAGGTCGCTTTCGGTTTTCGAAGAGGTCAATCTCGCCGACCGCAGGGAGCTTGACCTTTTAGTTCTCGAAGCAATCGGATTCACGGACCCTTCGGAGCGCGAAGAGGCGCTTGAAGAGTTGTACGCGGCGGTGGTCGCGCTCGTGCGAGCGAGGCTCGCACGGTCTGGGAAGGGTTGACGTTTATTTGTACTGCATGCGGCCATAAACGAAAACCGGCGGCGGGTCGTGCTGGAAACATATTGGTGGTTGCAGATCGTCATCGCGCGGGAAGAGGGCAAGCTGCCCGCGTGGGAGGGCATTCGAATAGTCAGAGAGCAGGTGCAGGTATAAGGCGCGGTTCCCTGTGATCGAACTGTGGTGGATGAAGGCGGGGAGATGGCGCTCTCTTTTCTGTGCGCGGCCGTCGAGCGCATGGTCATCATCACAGAGCAGCCACTTACCGTTGACACGCATAGATGCGAGGACCTTTTTCGCGCGGAATATAGCGCACGTGCGGCATCTCGTCGGGATGCTTTTCGCGGGCTAGCCGTTCGACTTCTTCGCGGCTGTCTCCGACAAACAGTTCCCCGCCTGCGGCAGCCACATAACGACCACGATACTTTTTGAAGACTTCAAGCTCTTCGGCGTGCTCGCTGAACCACATAAGATTCCGCTCGGCTTGCTTGAACAGGCGCTCGAACTCCGGATCATACGGGAGTTCTTCGATGATAACTTGCTTGCTCATAACAGTGATGATAATGAGCAACGATGAAACGGGTCAACAGGATGGGAGCCATACATTTCTCATCACGCCTGAAGTATGATTTGGCGGATGCTCGCTCTTGACATCAAGCCAGCAGCCAACCTACCATCACGAGGAAAGAAGAGACTTATGGAACTGATTCTGAAATTGAAAGACGACTCGAAGCTCGATTCTCTAATCGTCGCATTGCGCCAGTTCATCGCCTCAGAGGGCGTTGATGTTACCCTGGAGAGCGAGGAGAGAGGCGTTATCCTCGAATCACCCAAGAATGATTACGATTGGGACAGACTGCGCGAAATCCTGGATCGCTCCAAGCTCAGGCCCGGCCAGCCGGAGATGCCGCCCCAGGAGGAAGAAGAGTGGATCGCGCAGCAGGTAAAAGCCGGGCGCGCAGAAGAATGCATATCCGCAAAGACTGTAACTCTGTCGCTTGCGAAACAGGAAGAGACGGCCGCCCCGCTCACAGCCAGGGAATACGAACATTACGGAATATTCGAAAACGATCCAGAAGCAATGAAGCTCTTTGATGAAATCGAAGAGGAAAGAAACAAACATATTGTCGAACCGCTTTCATCTTGACGGCTTATTTATGGGACTCCAACATCCTTCGCCACTATTAAGGATGCAACTCAGGGTAAAAATGGCGTGATCAATATCAGCACTTCTTGTCCCGCACTATGCCAGGCGGCAGCAAAGGTTTCAATCTGCGACAGGCGAGGCTCAGGGCCAAGTAGAGGGTCGAGCATCTCGATCTCTGTTGCGTGCATAGCTACGACAACCACAGCATGGGCGGCGCTGAGGTGCCCGAAGTAACGCCGCTCAATGCCGACTATAGGATAATTGCCGTCACGCACCGAATCGCGCAGGTCGTCCATACCCCAATCGGAGTGCCACTCGGCTACTGCGCCGCATTCCGAGAGCTTGATAGCAGATTGCCCTAATGTCAGCCCAAAGCGCGGATTTCCAAGTAGTCTGCGAAGTTCCTTTTCCGTGCAATGCACCCCTAAGCCGCTCAGAACCATTCTGAGACAAGCCGCTATACACGCAGCAGGATGTTCTTGCTCAAACCACTGAATCATTCCTCAATTCCACGAGCGGCGGCGAGAGCATCAGCCCGATGGCGCAGTTCTGTGACGGAGGGCGCGCCGATAAATCCTCCGGTGGCGGCATGCAGGTAAATATCTCCCACTATGCCCAGCGAACCGGTCGCGCCATAAGCCAGATGTATCGGCAGATGCCAGCAGAAGGTGTCAGGGTTGAAGGTTGCGCTCTCAACATTCAAAGCCATGCCGACTTCACGATGCAGCCATCGATTGACGAGCGTCATCGCTTCTTCTTCGGTCGCCGCCGACAACTGTGGACGATTGCCGATCTCATCAGTGGCAGGACTTATAGGCATAAGTTTCTCCCGTTAATCTATAGCTGTCTTCAGTCCGGTGTGGACTATTCTATAAACAGGTCGTCGTCAATTTTTCTTCTTGTACCGCGCCCAGAAGGGCACTCTCATCACCTCGCCTGCGGGGTCGCTTAGGGTCACATACCCTGTGTAGTCGCGAGCCTCGGCAGTCTTTTTTTCCGCCTGAATGGTGACAGTGACGGAGGCCGACCCGTTGCGCGCAAGCGTGACCGATTCGGCCGATGATGTGACCGTGAAACCTTCTCCCGGATCGAGTTGCTCGATGGCTACGAGGAAAGTGTTTTGCCCGTCGAGCGCGCTCGTGATGCTCAATTCGATGGAGTAGGTGTTCTTCTTCTTTTTCTTCTTCAGCTTATGTATGCCGAAGCTCAGACTCGCGGGCGCGCATGTTGCGCTCACATCGATTGCCCGCGCAAGGTTTACGCGCCCCGCGCCTGCGTTCAACACTCCCGCCGGATTCGTTTTGTCCAGGTCCGAAAAGACCGCCGCATCGGCTGAACTCATCAATGCAGATTTCACCTGATCGGGAGTCCACGAAGGGTGAAGCTGTTGTACCAGCGCCGCCGCTCCTGCAATGTGAGGCGTGGCCTGACTCGTTCCGTTCACGGCCCTGAAACCGCTTGGGTCCGCCACCCCGCCCGTCAGCGCGGTTATGGCCCCTGAGTAAATGCTCACGCCCGGAGCCGTCACGTCGGGCTTGAGCGTGCTCAAAGAAGAAGGCCCGCGCGAACTGAAACTCGCTATCACATCCGAAGCGAACGCGCCCGAACCTATAGGCTGTATGCTCAATTGCGCGTCCGGGTGCAGCCTCAACCATTCGCGGAGCGCAAGCCCGCTGCTGCGCGTGACGAAGACCGAAGGGATGGTCGTCCCGCTCACGCTCATATTGACTATATTCTCTCCGCCGCTCTCAGGGTTTTCGCTCAGTGTCTGATTGAAGACGATGACGGCCCTCGCCCCCGCCGCCGCCGCATTGTCAACCTTGTCGGAAAACGTGCAGTTCCCGCGCTCGATCAGGGCCACTTTTCCGTTGAGCGAGTTCGCAGGCAATGCGCCGCAAGCCCGATTCTGCCCATCGAGAGATTCGCCGTCAACATAAGCGAGAGGCCCGATTGCGGAATCGAGCGAAGCCGAAGGCGCACCTCCCGACCCAGGCGTCGAACCGAGTCCCGCTACACTCGCGGCGACAGGTTCGGGGCTCGTCACGGAAACGGTCGGCCCTACAACGTGCGCATTGGTCGCCGCTCCGACCGTTATGGCCGAGGGCGCTATGCCCGGCGATGAAATCGTCATCTCTTCGGAGCCGCTGTTGCCCGCCGCCACTACGACTATCATCCCTCCGGCCACAGCCGTCTCTACAGCGCGGGCCAGAAAGTCGAGACTGTTGCCCGCTTCCGCGCCCAGGCTCATGTTCGCCACATCGAACCCGTCGACCAATGCTTCTTCAAGGGCGCTGACTATCGTCGCGTCGCTCGTAGAACCGCTCGCGCCGAAGACGCGATAGTTGCCCAGGTAAGCGCGAGGGGCGACTCCCGATATAGCGCCCAGAGGCGAAGCCGTATTGAGATTGCCCGCCGCTATGCCGGCCACGTTCGTGCCGTGCCCGTTTTCATCCTGGGGAGTGGTGTTGCCCGATAGAAAGGTCTTCGCAACGATCACCTTGTTGTTTGTGAATGCAAGGTTTCCGCGAGGAAACCCCGGAGGTGCCGCGTATCCCGCACCCGAAAACAGAGGGTTTCCGCTATCGATTCCGCTATCGATGATGGCGATCTTCATCCCCTCGCCCGCAACCTGAGCGCCGCCGAGTCGCTCCCATAAAGCAGACGCACTGATGAGCGGAACGCTCGCGCTCAAGGTCAGGTCATAATGCTTCACAGGCTCTATGCGTTTGACTCCGGGAAGGGCGGCCATCGCTGCGATCTCTGTGCCCGTCGCTTCGATGACGAGGGCGTTTGCGACCTTGCGAAGCCGCTCTTTCACCTGCAAGCCCGGAGAGATGAGCGCAGCCCGCGAATGGAAATCGTTCTGCTCGGCTTCCAGGTCCGCTTCATAAGCGCGAGCGCGAGCCGATTGAAAATCTATTTTATGGCCCCGCCCGAAAGCCGCTGTTGCGGCCCTTTCGCGTTTGATTACAGATTCGCCCTCAAGCTCCACGATGGCCGACATCTGCACAGGTGAAGCCAGTGCTGAGAGAGCGGATGAACCTTCAGGCGCAGAACGCGGGTGCGCCTTCACGTTTTGAAAAACTCCAATGGAACCTGACGCCGCGATGATCGCAAGCATCAGCAGGCACGCGATTACGGAAAAGTTTCTTCTCATAAAAACAACTACCTCTATTTTTTTTAGCGGGAGAGCGGTTCAGCAGCTTCGCGCCCAAAGTTTATGCCGGTGGTTGCTTCTCTGCTTGCGCCAGGAGCGCCTGAGAAGCTCTTCATAAAATCGGCATGGGGAGAAGCTTTGAGCAAAGATCGAAACAGCAACCAGAACAAAAGAGATTATACAGACAGCCTGCGTCTGCGAACAACGTAAAATCGTTGCAAAAATGATATCTTTAATCACACATCCCTCAATCCGAAAATCATCGGATGATCTCAAAATCTGTGCAGGGGTGCAGGGGCGTTTGGAAGGATGAAGGATGAGGGATGAAGGATGAATCGATAGCTTCACTCCGGTTTTCATCCTTCATCCTTCCGCCTTCATCCTT
>JAKEHD010000411.1 GCA_022615215.1 Blastocatellia bacterium | reverse complement strand
GAACTCCTGCTCGAGCCGGTGATAGAAGTGTCGGTGATTAAAGAGACCAGTCACCTCATCGGTGATGGCCAGCCGGTTGGTCTCTTGAAACGAAGATCAAGCTCAAGTTTGATCTCGCCCGAAACGACCAGTGCCCAAACCTTTTGATAGTATCGCAGTAATTCCTGTTTTTGCTCGGCCGCGATATTCAGCCGATCTATATAATCTTCGATCTCACGATGCAGCCTTTCTTTCACATCTGAGAATAATGGAGGGACGAAGAGTTTGATATTTTTGAGGGGGTAATAAAAACAGAGCTTGCAAAACGGTTCCCAAATCTCTCCGATTCTTCTTGAGAATGCCATGTAGTCATAAGGCCAGACTTCGTTGCGGCTTTCAAGCATAACGACACTTCTTGTGTAGTGTACCATCAACAGGCTATCGAGAATCCCGGCATTACTCCAATTCCCGTCCTTTGCCTCTTGCATAAGATTTTGGAGAAGCATTTCTTCGGTTCGTTTGATCTCTCCATTAATCGCGGCAGCTCTTTCTCTAAATTCCTGGATCCCATACGTACTCTTAATTTCCTCTAAAGACTCCAAAGCTCGATCTCTGAAATATTTCAGCAAGTCTGCCTTCTGCCGACCGAATGGTTTGTCGAATTCAATCATGGAGTTGCTTCCTGAACGATGAACGATGAATTATGAATTCGGAGTTCTATGTTCATCATTCCGCGTTTCTGATCGAACCCTCTCACCAGGGCATCTTGAGCCTTACGATGTCTTTCATCTGAACGAGATGATTGAGATCATTGCCTTTGATCTGCTTGACAGCCAGTTGCTCGATGGTCATCGGCCCGTCGATTTCATGCACGCCGCCGCGCGACCATGTTTCGGGCGGCACGCTCTCAAGGGTCTGAACGGTTTCGGCCCGAAGGCGTTTGAACTCTTCAAGGGCCGCGCGAGCATCCTGATCGATGTAATCGCCTTCGCGGGCCAGGCGGTCCTGATCGACGTTCGGCAGGAAAGGGTTGTCTTCCGAAAGAATGCGCCTGTAGCGCGCAAGGTAGGACTCGCGCTCCATATCGCGCAGATGGCAGACGGTCTCTTTTATGGACCACTTGCCGGGAATGGGCCGCCAGCGGAAGGTCTCTTCATCGAGGTCTTCAACGAGGTCGTCAAGCTCGTTCGGAAACGATTTCAGGTTCCAGAGCAATCTCTCTTTGTCCAACTGGTTCATGATCTCTCTCTATGGTCCGTAGTCCTTTGTCAGTTGTAGAGCGTAGTCGTTCTATGTTGTACTTCTTCCAGAATCCTGACTAAAGAACGACGGACGACGGACGATGGACTACGGACAAACCATTCAATTCTTCTTCTTCGCATCGGGGTTGATCGAGTCGAAATAATCGCGGATCACAGAACGGTAGCGAAGCGGGATTTGAGATCGCTCGACCGAGCGTTCGGCTTCGCGGCGGTACTGAGGGTAGACCGAACTGTAAGGCGTCCGTGCGGCTCCTGAGCCGGGGCGCGCTTCGAGATAAAGATATTCGCCACCCTTATGGCGTTGAAGCTGTCCGCCGAGGCTCGTCTCTTTCCCTCGTCCGCTCAACGGGTTCTCCCCGTTGGCTTTTTCCAATTGATTGCGTCTGCCATCTCGCCCGACGCCCTTTCCGGGCCGCGAGTTGTTTCCCCGTAACCCGCCTTCGCCTGTTTTCGGCAGTCGTTCGCGCACCTGTGCGCGCATCTCATCAGCCCTCCTGCCGAACTTCTCTGCCATCCCGGAAGCTATCTCTTTCGCCTGACGGTTCTGCATCAACAAACGCGCCGCCGCTTCGAGTTCCTTGCGCACGTCTTCCCGACTGAGCAACTCGCGCGCGACACGTTCGAGTTGTTCGGGGTCGACCTGTCGGGCGAGTTGTTCGAGCGATTGCTGAAACTCTTTCGATTCGGCCAGGGGAGTCAGATCTTTTGCAAGCGAGTCGGCGGCTTCGGCGATTCGCTTTATATCTTCCGCGCTGAGTTGACCTGCGCGCAACTGCTCGGCCTTCTTCAGCAATTCTCCTGAGAGCGATTTTGCCGCCTGCTCGGCCATAAAGCCCGTCGTCCCGCCGGGCGTCTTTCGATCACCCTCGGCTTTTTGTTCTTCTCCCGATTTGTCGCCCGCCGGGTCATCGCCGCCCGCAGGCTGCGTCTCAGTCTTATCGCCCGTCTCTCCGGCTCGCCCTTCGGTATCGGATTGCCCGCCGGCCTTCGCGCCCTGCTCGCCGACATTTGGATTTTTATCGCCGCCCGTCTCCGTCGCTCCAGCTTTATCATCCGTTCGATTTTCAGCCGCTCTGTTTGGAGTCGATTTATCATCTCCTCGCTCGCCGACTCGCTTCGCTTCCGCAGCATCATGTTCGCCCGTCGGCTTCGATTCATCGCCTTTCTTGGAAGCATCAGAATTGACCCGCTTTGAATCGGCCGGGCCGGGCTTCGTCTGTGCTTGAATATCTTTCTCGTCGGGGTTGCGAGCGGCATCGGTCGCGGGCGTTACGCCTTCCATCTCGCCGGGCTGCGCATCAAGGTCTTCGATCTTATTCGCTGATTGCTTATCGGGTGCAGCCTTCGGTTTTTCCGAGAGCGCGCTCTCGAATCGATTTTCGGCGAGGCTGACTATTTCGTCAGCGCGAGTGCTTGCCAGTTCATCGTGGCGCTTGCGTATGCGTTCTTCGAGCGCGCTCAACTTCTTCAACGCCTCGGCCCGCGTGCCAACGGAGCGACGGAGCGCGCGGCCAAGCTCGGCCTGCTCTCTTGCAAGACCGGCAGTTTCAGTGTCGGGCGGGGCGATCTTTTCTATCTCTTCGGCGGTCTGTTCGAGTTGCTCGCCCGCCGTCTGAATATCTTCGCGCGCTTCTGCCACAGCCGCGCCTCCGGGCAGCGACCGCTCAGGAATCATCACCGCCACAAGCACGGCGATCACTCCAAGCAGGCCCAGTATATGACGATACGACAATCGATACGGCGCTACCGAGGACGGACGCGCGCGGGCTACACGCTCTGCGGCGTCATCTAAGAGCGCAGTCTCCACCGCTCGGTGAGGCCCGCCCCGCTCGATAACGCTTTGAGCCGTAGCCGCTCTGTCTTCCAATGCCAGCGCGCGGTCTATCTCGAATGCGGCGTCGCGCTCGGTCGCTCTCTTCGCAAACCATCGCACAAGGGCAAGCGCCGTTGCTACTCCCATCACGATGGCCGCTGCCGCCCACACTGAGGTTTGAAGGGGCCGCAACCTTATATAAAGGACTGCGGCGGCAGAGAGTATGCCGCCTATCAGGAGGGCCAGCGCCAGAATGTCTTGAAGCGCGAGCGCACGCATGCGCCGGGCCACACGCCGCTCGAAACGGATAAATATCTCTACTTCTTTCTTTTTCTCGTCACTCGTCACTTGTCACCCGTCACTTTCAAGTCATAGCCATTTCCTCGCCCGCTCAAGCCGCTTGAGGCTCAAGAACAGGCTCAACGCCGTGATCATCAGGTAGAATATCACCTGAGAGACCCAAATCGGAACACTTGAGAGCCACACATTCGGCGGAGGCGGAAATCCCGGTATCAGCGACGCGATGGCCGCGAAAGGATTCGTCCTCAGCATCAAAAACGTTATGTTGATGAAGGTCTGCGAGGGACCGCCGCTGAAATTGCTCGCAAGCGCCGTCAAAAACAGGGCGAGGGCAGGCAGCGCCGCCACGAGAAGGATCACCGAAAAGACGCTGACCAGTTGCGAAATCACGCCGCGCCGTATCAGCGTAGACCACAGAAAACTGAGCGAGCAATAAGTCACCCCCGCCACGAACATAACCAGATAAGCGATGGCTACACGGCCGAGCGCGACTCCTCCGAGCGAATAGGTCAGGGCTATGAGCGGCAGCGACCCGAAGAGCGTCAGCAGGAGATAAGAGAGCGCCGCGCCCACCTTTCCGAAAACTATGGTCGAGGGCCGCGCGAGCGACGCGATCAGCAGATCGAACGTCTCCTGTTCGCGCTCAGACGAGATGGCGCTTGCGCAGAAGGTCGGAGAGACTATGCATATAAGGCCCATCTGAACGTATATGAGCACGGGCGTGAGGACCGCGCCCGCCTGGTTCAACATCGCGCGAGGCACGTTCTTCGTAAAGACCAGATAGATCAAGCCTATGATGGCGCTGAGCACGAGCACGTACCCGGTCAGGACGAGGAATGCCCGCTTGCCGCGCATCCGCGAGCGCATCTCTTTAATCAGTACAGGATTGGACAGGTTCATAATTTTTCAGTCGTGCATAATGCGTGATTCTTTCCATGTAGGGGCGTTTTGAAGGATGAAGGATGAAAATAAGAGCTTGGTATCCGGTTCATCCTTCATCCTTCCGCCTTCATCCTT
>JAKEHD010000005.1 GCA_022615215.1 Blastocatellia bacterium | reverse complement strand
GCCAGCAACCTGAAGGTTGAACTCTCAACTCCGCTCCTATCATCGGATGAGTGTACCAATCTCATAAGGTTCGATTTAGAAGACTGAAGACTGATGGCTGAAGACTGACGGCTGACGGCTGATATAAAAGCATGCCATGTCTGTAGAGACAGTACATACTGCCGCCCTTACAGAAGAATTGACGAAAGCCGAGCGTGCGCAGGTTCGCCGGAGCGTCTTCCAACACCTGGCAGGCATAGTGCTCGCGCCCGTCGTCAAGGCGCTCGCGGATCGCGGCGTCTTCGCTCTGCTCGCAGATGCGCCCGCCGGAATAGGGATGGATGAGATCGTCGATCACACCGACGGTAATCGCGGGTATCTGCGCGTGGCTCTCCGGCTGCTCGTTTCCTGCGGCTGGATGGCACAGGCGGGAGATGCGGGTGTCAGTAGCCCGACCATAAGGGAGGGCTTTTATAGCGATGCGCGCTACCGGCTTACGCCCGAAGGCAAGATCGCCGTGTGGCTCGCGCCTCTTTACGGCGAAGTGGTCTCGTTCATTCCCAAAGCCCTGTTCCTCGATGACTTTCTGTTTGGAAAATCGGACAGAGCGGTCCTTTCGCACTTGCAGCACCTCGTCCACAGAGCCGGAGAGCGATGGGGCATATACACCGAAGGAGAGACGACCGCCGCAAGGGTCCATCGACAGGCGGTTCGTTACCTGGACGGTATGCTCGTCGGACCCGCGATGGTAGCCCTTGCGCGCGAGGGGATTTTTCGCCGCATAGAAGACGCGCCCCGTGAGCTTGACATAAAAAGCCTGCCGGGCCAGGCGCGAAGTCTGTCGTGCGTGTTCGATCTCCTCGCATTGCAGGGATGGGTCACGCGCAAGCAAAGCGGACTGCGACTGACACGGGCGGGCCGTTACGCAGCACGCATAGCGACTGCGTATGGAGTGACGGTCTCGTATCTGCCGATGTTCGATGTGCTGCCGACATTGCTGTTCGGCAACGCGAAGATTCCGCGAATCGATGAATCGGGCGGCGAGCTTCTGGTCAATCGCGGGATGAACGTATGGGGCAGCGGCGGCGCTCACAACAGTTACTTCAGGAAGAGCGACGAGATAATAATCGATCTCTTCAACCGCCCGCTCGACGAGCAGCCGCAAGGGGTTTGCGATATGGGCTGCGGCGACGGCTCATTCCTCGAACACGTCTACGAGGTCGTCCGGTCAAGCACCACGCGAGGGCGCGCGCTCGACACACATCCGCTCGTGGTCATCGGCGCCGATGTCAGCAAGGTGGCGCGGCGTATCACCAAACAGCGACTGCGTCAGGCCGCCATCCCCGCATTCCATGTGATACAGGGCGACATAAACCGTCCCGCTTATCTCGCGAGCGAACTGGAGCTACTCAATCTCGACATCCATGACCTGTTACACATTCGCTCGTTTCTGGATCACAATCGCCCTTATGTTCCGCCGGCCGATTACACCTGCGGGTCGCGCGAAGCGCGAACTACGGGGGCCTTCGCTTATCTGGGCGAAGAGATACCGCCTGACGAATTGGAAGAGAACCTCGTGCGCCACCTTCGTCGATGGGCACCCTACGTCGGGCGATTCGGCCTGCTCGTGATGGAACTCCATACCCTGCCGCCGGAGTTGACGGCGGCCAATCTCGAACGGACTCTGGCCGTAGCTTATGACGGCACGCACGGATTTTCCGATCAATACCTGGTCGAGCATGACGTGTTCCTCGCCTGCATGCGCGAGGCGGGCCTTGAAGCTGATGAGCGATTCCAGTCGAAGTTTCCGCCCTCGGATCTGGCTACCGTAAGCATAAACTTCTTCACCGCCGCCGGGTGAGACTTGAGGGTGCCTTGCCTCGATAAGTCGCAGTATCTGGTTTTGATCTAATGGGCTATAATATCCAAGAGCAGAGCAAAAAGTAGGACACTGCCCTCGCGCGAAAACGGATGATGACCGACTGAGTACATGGAACGATTCCGCAGCTTTTGCCTAGAGTCAAACCGGGGCAAAGAAGTTATCAGGTGAGTTGAGGCAAAGAAGGGCATTGCTGAACTGCATAGAGCTTTCGTGATGAACCGCCATCCATCAACTTGGGAACCTCATCAAGACTATCCCGTCGGGCCATGATCTCCCGGCGTTCCGGGCAGCAACCGGCCTTCTGAGCGGGTCCGGTTGAGAGGGAACGCTTTCGGAACGCCCGAGGGTACATCTTTGCGCGCGACGAGCAAAGGAGCACCCAACGGAGGGAAGCCTTATGGAAAGCCAACCATGGAGCATTCACGGCGAGATCATTGACACCTGCAACTGTGAGGTGATCTGTCCCTGTACCGTTGGTGCACCAGCGACTGAGGGCAAATGTCTTGGTAATGTGCTGTGGTCGATTGACCAAGGACGATATGGATCGGTTGATCTCACAGGTCTCGCCGTCGTCTTAGCGGTGTATGCACCCGGTCCGAAGTTTGACGACGGTCACTGGCGGGTCGCAATGTATGGGGACGAGCGGGCGACCGCGGAGCAGCGGGGAGCCATCGAGACGATCTTCCTGGGTCGGGCCGGTGGTTTCTTTGATGAATGGCGTCAGCTCACCGCTGAGGTCGTCGGGGTGAAGTGGGTGCCGATCCAGGTCGAACGCATAGGTCGGAAGCGGACCGTGCGCATTGGGGAGGTGCTCGACATTGAAGGCGAGGGGATCACGGGTCCCCAAGCGGCATCCGGTACGCAGTTGGTGAACCCGCCGTTTTGGAAAGGGGCCCCCTTTCCGGCCAACCTCGGTCGGTCGAGCCGCTTTCGGTATCAGGACTTCGATTTGCACTGGGAAGCGCCAGGCAAGGCCTGCAGCTTTTCAGAGTTCCGTTACGAAGGGCCATAGCCAACCTGCTTCTCCTGCAAGGCGCAATAGCCTAACCACGCAGTGGAGCCGACGCCCTACAGCCTCAGCTATCGCTCCGGCTTCCGAGCCGCCACACGCGAGGGGCTCTCTTGGTCACACCGCTGCAACCAGCGCTATCTCGAGGCCGAGCTGTGGCGAGTCGACGGTGAGCTGGCTTATCGCAGCGGGGAAACCGAAGCCGCCGCCGCTTCTCTGCGCAGTGC